>NZ_JBRFPI010000289.1:0-5833 GCF_053579595.1 Cellvibrio sp. | reverse complement strand
TTGTCGAGATTGGACCAGGTAAAGGTGCGATTACACAGTTGCTCGCTGACAGTTGCGACAATCTAAGTGTGATTGAATTGGACCGCGATCTGGTGCCTTGGTTGAAAGTGAAGTTTGAGCAGCATCCCAACTTCCAATTATTCCAGGCCGATGCGCTGCAATTTGATTTTGCACAATTAATTAAAAATGGCCAGCCGTTGCGTATCGTCGGCAACTTGCCTTATAACATATCTACTCCGCTGATTTTTCATCTCCTTACCTATGCAAACCGTGTGCAAGACATGCACTTTATGTTGCAGAAAGAAGTGGTCAAACGTATGGCGGCGCAACCCGGCGATAGCGCATATGGCCGCTTGGGTATCATGGTGCAATATTATTGCGCGGTAGAAGATTTGTTTGATGTGCCGCCGACCTCGTTTGATCCTGCTCCCAAAGTCGATTCGGCCATTGTGCGTTTGACTCCGCATGCACAATTGCCGCATGTTGCCAACAATATAAAAAGTTTAGAGACACTGGTAAATGTGGCGTTCCAGCAGCGGCGTAAAACCCTGCGCAATTCACTCAAACAATTGCTGACTGCCGAGCAAATGGAAAGCCTGCCGGTGAATTTACAATTGCGCCCGGAAGAAATCAGTTTGCCTGAATATGTCGCAATGAGTAATTTGCTGGGCGAACTTTCATTGAATGGCCAACCATTGAAAGAGGCTGATTAACATGTCGAACATCCAGGTCCTGGTGCGCACCAAATATGTTGAAGCGCAATCCATCCCACTCGAACACCGCTATGTGTACACCTATACCATCACTATCGCGAACAAAAGTGATGTGCCTGCACAATTAATCAGTCGTCACTGGCGCATTACCGACGCCAATGAAAAATTGCAGGAAGTGCAAGGCATGGGGGTGGTTGGCGAGCAGCCGCATCTCAAACCGGGTGAAAGTTACACTTATACCAGTGGTGTAATTCTGGAGACTGAAACAGGAATAATGGAGGGCACTTACCATATGCGTACTGATGAGGGCGCTATGTTTGACGCACCTATTCCTACCTTTGCATTAGTGCCGCCGCACGCGGTACATTAATTTCTCTCCAAACATTTTCGATAAAAAAGTTAGCAGGTATTGATATGGCAACCTATGCAATTGGGGATATTCAAGGCTGTCTTGAACCGCTGCAATGCCTGTTACAGGAAATCAAACTCAATCCATCCAAAGATAAACTCTGGCTCGCAGGTGATTTAATTAATCGTGGGCCGGATACGCTAGAGACACTGCGCTTTTTATATCGGCTGCGCGATTCCATTACCATCGTATTGGGTAATCACGATCTGCATTTCATTGCCGTGTATTACGGTCTGCGCAAGCGCGGAAAAAACGATACCTTGGATGAATTATTGCGCGCACCTGATTGTGCTGATCTGGTTTATTGGCTGCGCCAGCAAAAATTAGTGCATCATGACCCGCGGTTAAATTTTACGATGGTGCATGCGGGCATTCCACCGCAGTGGGATATATCCGAAGCTCTGGCGCATGCGCGCGAAGTGGAAAATGTGTTGCAAACCGACAAGATCGAAACTTTTCTCTCCGGCATGTACGGCAATTTACCCAGCCGTTGGGACAATAATCTTGCAGGCGTTGATCGCCTGCGTTTAATTACTAATTATTTTACGCGCATGCGTTTTTGCAGTGCCGAAGGTGAATTGGAATTGCAGACTAAAGAAAGTGTGGATGCAGCCCCCGTTGGATTTGCGCCATGGTTTTCATTTGCCGAACGCAAAACCTGGGATCAGAGAATTTTGTTTGGCCACTGGGCCGCGCTCGAAGGTCGTACGGATGTAGAAAATGTTTACGCACTCGATACCGGCTGCGTATGGGGTGGCTCGCTCACTGCATTGCGTTTGGAGGATGAACGTTGGTTTGCATGCGATTGCCTCGCGTAATTTTTTCTGCTCTTAATATAAGCGTTCCGCCCAGTAAATAACCTCCATTTGTAACACTCTGTAACGTTCAGGTTCAATTCAATTTTCTCCCTCTAGTATGACTCCAAGCATCACTACAGATGCTGTTGTTTATATCAGAGGATAGATTATGAAATTAAAATTATTGCCTGCCATTATTGCTGCTACCGGTTTTTTAGTTACCCCTTTTGCACTTGCTGCAACCTATCAAAGTGAAATATCGGCCTCTTATGCGGATATTGATGTTAGTGATGATTCCGAAGAAGGTTATTTTGTTGGCCTTGAAGGAACATATTATTTTTCTCCCGTTGACACCAAAAATCATCCGCTCGCGGAAGCGGCATTTATCGAAAAAGCGAGTAATGTTTATTTAGGACTCAACAACTATGAATTCAAAGAGGCTGGCGATCGCCTCGATATCTATCAGCGCACAATAGGTGTTGATTTTTATGTTCCCAATACCCTGTTTTATGTGGGCGCTGGTGTTAATGAATACAAATCCAAATATTCCTGGCCAGCAGAGGGCAGTTTTGACGGGGGCAGTGAATCATCCAAATGGGACTCTAGCTGGTTTGTAAAAGCCGGTATTGCACCTGTGACCGGTTTGTTGGTCTGGTCGGAATTTACTGAAGATGTTGATGTGTCAGATGAGTGGAATATCAATGGTAAATACGTGATTCCTTTGTCCGGTGAACAGGCGTTGAATGTTGAAGCTAGCTATGAAAAATCGAATATTAGTTATGTTGCTGACACTATTACCGGTGCAGTCGATTACTACCTGGATAGGCATTTGAGTCTTGGTGCCGGATTCATTAATAACTCGTATGATTCTGGCAGCGATGATGAGGATAATACTGACTACTTCATTCGTGCCCGCAATTTCTTTACCGACAATATCAGTGCGGAACTGAGTTATACCGATGGTGACTATGAAAGTAGTTTGATGTTGGGCGGTACAATTCGTTTTTAATTATTGTTGACCAACTATTTTACACGCTTGTTAAATGTGTTGATGAAGCGCCAATGCTGTTCCAGATTGGCGTTTTTTGTTATATAAAAAATTTGGTTTAGTTCATAAGCTTTGTTTTAAGAGGATAGCTTGCGTTTTAACTCGATGGGTTTATAGTTAATCCGTCGGGTAGGTATTTATTCTCAGTAGTTTTTAAGCTTAATCGCTCGCTGAAGACGTATGTAACCCGTGTTGTTATTGATGTTGTTGGAATTGAGGTGTCCGGTTTTTCTGGTACGTCCTGTGTTCTGGCTGTGTGTCTTTGATTTTCAAAGGCTTGGGTATTTGAAAAGCGATTTGTATGGGTGCTTTTCAGTAGCTATCCCCGCTTTTTGGCCAGTTGGCTATTTCTGTTGTCAGGTCGCACCTTGTTCTGGTTTTTTGACTGGATTTGTTCACCTGATTCCCGTTGCTGGATGAGTTCCAGCGTCTGTGTGTTGCTACTTGTTTTACTACAAAGTGGTTACTAAAAAAGCGGTGCAATAACAATGGCCAATATTCAGGTCATTCTCTTTGGTTATTGCCGTTCGTTTTGTGCGCATTGTTTTTAATATACCGTTTTTTGAATTGTTGTTATGAGTAGAACAATAATCCTGCATTGACTGTGGGATGGTTTTGCTCATCTGTTTGTTTATACGTTTCCACACCTATAAGACCAAAGCCATAAGAAGGAGTCGTGCAGTGAAACGCTATTTATCCAGCTTGAGATGTGTGGCGAATTATCCGGTGCTGATGTGGATATTATTCATCAGCGCTCCGCTACAGGCGCAAACTGAAAAATACAATATGACACGCGGCGCGACCGATATCAGCCATCAGGTGTATGACCTGCATATGGCGATTTTTTATATCTGCTGTGTCATAGGTGCAATTGTATTTGCGTTGATGTTTTGGTCGATTATCTATCACCGAAAGTCCAAAGGTGCTAAAGCCGAACAGTTTCACGGTAGTTTAAAAATAGAATTGTTATGGACCGCTATACCGGTGGTAATTTTGGTGGTGATGGCCATTCCCGCAAGCAAAACCCTGATTGCGATGGAAGACGCTTCTAAAGCGGATCTCACGGTGTTAGTCACAGGCTCGCAATGGAAATGGCACTACAAATACATGGAATATCCAATTGAATACTATTCCATGCTCGCCACGCCGCGCGACCAGATCGATAACCTCGCGGAAAAAACCGAATTATATTTGCGCGATGTTGATAAGCCTCTCGTACTTCCCACTGGTAAAAAAATTCGTTTTCTGGTGACTGCTGACGATGTAATCCACGCCTGGTGGGTGCCTGCATTTGCGATAAAAAAAGATGCCAACCCCGGTTTTATCAACGAGACCTGGACCAAGGTGGATAAGCCCGGTATCTATCGCGGCCAGTGCGCCGAGCTGTGCGGCAAGGATCACGGTTTTATGCCGATTGTTGTGGATGTAAGGACACCGGAAGAATTTGATCGCTGGGCGGCAGAGCAAGTAGAGCTGCAAGCACAGGCAAAAGCCGAAGCTGAAAAAGCAGCGCAACAAACCCAAAGTATGGAAGAACTGATGGCGCTCGGCCAAAAAACTTACGAAAGCCACTGCGCTATGTGCCATCAAATTTCAGGTGAGGGATTGCCGGGCGCTATTCCCGCGCTCAAAGGTAGCGCCATGGTCACTCAGGATATTGCTGCGCATATTCACATTGTCGTTTATGGAAAACCGGCAACGGCCATGCAGGCATTTGCAAAACAATTAACGCCAAGTGAATTGGCGGCGGTAATTACCTACGAGCGCAATGCCTGGGGGAATAATACCGGTGACTTGGTGCAAGTGGCGGATGTCGCAGCCGCTATAGAAGCAGGGGAATAAATAATGAGCACAGAAAATTCAAGCGCCCTCGATATTAATGATGATCATCATCACGATGACCAGGATCACAAGCCCAAGGGTATTACGCGCTGGTTATATACCACCAACCATAAAGATATAGGCACGCTCTATTTATTATTTGCATTGCTGATGTTGTTTATCGGTGGCAGTTTGGCGATGGTTATTCGCGCAGAATTATTTCAACCGGGATTGCAATTTGTCGATCCACATTTTTTTAATCAGATGACTACAGTGCATGGGCTGGTGATGGTGTTCGGTGCGATTATGCCCGCGTTTGTCGGCCTCGCCAATTGGATGGTGCCGATGATGATAGGCGCACCGGATATGGCACTGCCACGCATGAATAACTGGAGTTTTTGGATTTTACCTTTCTCGTTTTTTATTTTGTTATCGACCTTGTTTATGGAGGGTGGCGGTCCTGCTGCGGGCTGGACTTTTTATGCGCCGCTCTCAACCACCTACAGTAATGACAGCACTGCCTTTTTTGTATTCTCTGTGCACTTGCTCGGCATATCGTCAATCATGGGCGCGATGAATGTCATAGTCACTATTTTTAATTTGCGTGCACCGGGCATGACCTGGATGAAAATGCCGCTGTTTGTATGGACCTGGTTAATTACGGCATTTTTATTGATTGCGGTCATGCCAGTGCTTGCCGGTACTGTGACTATGGTGCTCACTGATAAATATTTTGGCACCAGTTTTTTTAATGCCGCTGGTGGCGGTGATCCGGTTTTATTCCAGCATATTTTTTGGTTTTTCGGGCATCCGGAAGTGTACATCATGATTTTGCCTGCTTTTGGTATTGTCTCCAGCATTATTCCTACGTTTGCGCGCAAACCTTTATTTGGTTATGAATCTATGGTGATCGCCACGGCGAGCATTGCGTTTTTGTCATTTATTGTCTGGGCGCACCATATGTTTACTACCGGTATGCCGGTAGCTGCCGAATTGTTTTTTATGTACACCACTATGTTGATCGCCGTTCCCACAGGAGTAAAAG
>NZ_JBRFPI010000288.1:0-5847 GCF_053579595.1 Cellvibrio sp. | reverse complement strand
TCCAAATCAAAACCCGACAGCGCTGAGTAGCGCATGGGCGCGGACATCACGCGCATTTTGCGCACGCCCAAATCGCGCAGGATTTGCGAGCCGGTGCCCACTTGTTTGTAGAGCACTTCCGAGCTGCGGCGCATTTGTTTGCCGGAGATCAACCAATCGATGCTGTCTTCAACTTCTTTAGTCGATTCGTCGTGGCAGATCAGCAGTACGACACCCTTACCCTCTTCGCTCACTTTGCGCAGCGCATCCTGATAGGTCCAGCTTTTGCCACCAGCGACTGAGGTGCGCTTGAGGCTCAACACATCGCGGGCGATGTCCATTACATGCACACGCACCAGCGTGGGTTCAGCATCTATCTCGCCTTTGATCATCACAAAGTGCAAGTCGCCACGCGCCAGATCGCGGTAGGTGCGCAATTCAAATTCACCGTAAAGGGTTTCCACTTTGCGGGTATTGATGCAGGCAACGGTTTTCTCTTTGGTGGCGCGGTAGTGAATCAAGTCGGCAATGGTACCGATTTTCAGGTGATGTTGCTCGGCAAATTGCTCAAGATCCGCGCGGCGCGCCATGGTGCCGTCGGGGTTCATCACCTCAACAATCACCGCCGCTGGTTCAAATCCTGCCAGACGCGCAAGGTCGCAACCCGCCTCGGTGTGACCCGCACGGCTCATCACGCCACCCGGTTGCGCCATTAAGGGAAAGATATGGCCAGGTTGAACTATGTCGGTTGGCTTGGCATTGGCTTTTACCGCGGCGCGTACGGTGAGCGCGCGATCGGCCGCCGAAATACCGGTACTGACACCTTCGGCTGCTTCAATCGACAAAGTGAAATTGGTAGTGTGCTGGGATTTGTTGTCGCTCACCATCAGCGGCAAATCCAGTTGTTTGCAGCGCTCAGGCGACAGGGTCAAACAAATCAGCCCGCGCGCATGGGTCGCCATAAAGTTGATATCTTCCGGGCGCACTTGCTCGGCGACCATAATCAAATCACCTTCATTTTCACGGTCTTCGTCATCCATCAGGATGACCATTTTGCCGTGGCGCAGGTCTTCGATCAGTTCTTCAATTGTGTTGAGTTGCATAGACAATCTCTATGTAAGGAAGTAATTCCGGTTAAGCAAAACCATTCTTCGCCAAAAATTCCAGGGTAATACCCTGCCCTTCACCTTCGGCGGCTTTGTCGCCAAGCATCAGGCGCTCAAGGTAGCGAGCGAGCACATCCACTTCCAGATTGAGCTGGGTACCGGTTTTGTAGCTATCCATAATGGTCCACTGCAGGGTATGCGGGACTATGTTGAGTTCAAATTCGGCGCCGTCCACTTTATTAACGGTAAGACTAGTACCATCTACCGTGATTGACCCCTTGTGGGCGATATATTTTGCCAATGACTTGGGTGCGCGGATACGGAAGCGCTCGGAGCGCGCATCAGGATGACGGCTGACGACTTCGCCCACACCATCCACATGGCCGCTGACGATATGGCCACCCAGACGGGTTTGTGGCGTTAACGCTTTTTCCAGATTGACGCGTTGGCCGACTTTCCAGCCGGGCAAGGTGGTGTTATCCAAAGTTTCGCGCGAGACATCTGCCCAATAGCCATCGCCCGGTAAATCCACCACCGTCAGGCAAACGCCGTTGGTAGCGATGGAATCCCCGAGATGCACATCACCCAGATTCAGGTTGTGGGTTTTGATGCGCAGACGCAGGTCGCCATTTTTAGGTTGCAATGCCACCACTTCGCCGATGGCTTCAATAATTCCGGTGAACATAGATTTACCTCGGGGTCGCGATAGTCGAGAGACTTATACGATGATGCTGGTTGGTTTGCCTTGGGTAACAGGGATTCTTAAATCAATCACTTTAGTGCCGGCAAGATGATCGTGGATGCAGCGCTTGTCCGCACGGAAAATCACCAGAATATCCACCAAGCGCAATATGCCACCCACCATAGGCACACGGCCTGCCAACCATTGGATCAAATAGCGCTGGACGATCAATTGGAAAAACGGCGGGAGGCGATTATCCATAGTTACAATGGCAATACCCATGATGCGCTTGCCGATGGTTTGCCCGTAGCGGCTGAGCAAATACCCATGTAATACCAAAAATGAAATGTAGGGAAACAACGCCAGCAATACCTTTTGCCCATTCGACAAAGCGGCCACTTTGGCAAGGATTTCGGTTTGCATCGCCTGGGCATCTTGCGCCTTGTTGGGATCAAACTCGGTCAAGCCCAAATACTGCATCAGGAACATCATCGAAATAACCATGAATACGCCGTCCAACATAAACGCCGCAAAACGCTGGCCGAGCGACGCCGTGTTGTCCACCTGCGGTGAATTTGGAGTGGGTTGTAAATCGGGAGCTTGTTCGTTCAAGGTATTACCTATCTAGTATTCAGTGTCGGGCACAGCGGTGATACGCCAGTCACGCCCGACAGCGCGAATGTCTTTAATTTTCAGCGAGAGCGCGGCGGACATAGTATCCAGCGGCAAATCAAACAGTGGCAGCGCATTGCTGCCGAGCAGTTTCGGCGCCATGTACATAATGATTTCATCGAGCAAGCCACGGCGTAAAAAACTGCCGGACAGCGTAGCTCCCGCTTCAACTAAAACCTCATTGCAGTGGCGTTTGGCGAGCTCGCGCAAGAGCGCGTTTAAATCGATGCGGTCATCTTTGCCCGGCAACGCAATCAGCTCGACGAAATCCGGCCAGCCTTGTAATTGCTCAGCCCCAACCTTGCCATTGTGCACCAGCAATATCGGGGTGGATTGCTTAAACATCAAGGCAGTGCGCGGTGTGCGCAGCTGTGAATCGAGGATTACCCGCAGCGGTTGTTTCGCGGCTGCCTCTTCGGCATTGGGCAACCCCAATTCATCCACGCGCACAGTGAGAGAAGCGTTGTCCTGCAAGATGGAATCGACACCGGAAATAATCGCGCATGAACGGGCGCGTAAACGCTGTACATCAGCGCGAGCTTTGGGGCCGGTAATCCACTTGCTTTCGCCCGAAGCCATCGCCGTGCGGCCATCAATACTCATCGCCATTTTGCAGCGAACGTAAGGCAGCTTGCGCTCCATTCGGCGAACAAAACCGGGGTTGAGCGCACGCGCATCATCTTCCAAAACCGGGCCATCCACTTGAATACCAGCAGCGCGCACCATGGCTATGCCATTGCCGGAAACGAGCGGATTAGGATCTTCCATCCCGTAGACCAAACGCGCGATACCGGCATCGATCAAGGCTTGCGAACAGGGGCCGGTCTTACCGGTATGGCTGCAGGGTTCAAGGCTGACATAAGCCGTTGCGCCGCGCGCGCCGTCGTGAACTGCAGAGTCGCCCGCCGCCTTTAATGCATTGACCTCGGCATGGGCTTCACCAGCGCGGACATGCCAGCCTTCAGCGATCACCTGTCCGTTTTTCACCAACACACAACCCACGCGTGGATTAGGCATGGTGGTATAGAGGCCGCGCTCCGCCAAACGGAACGCATGCGCCATAAATTCAAAATCAACCGAAGATAGGGTCATCAGAAAATTAGTCGTTTTCAGGTTGCTGTTCGAGGCGGTCGATTTCCTGGCGGAACTCGTTCAAATCCTTAAAGCGGCGATACACAGAGGCGAAGCGCACATAGGCAACTTCATCGAGCTTTTGCAATTGCTCCATCACCTTCTCGCCCACCATCAAGGCTTTAACTTCACGCTCGCCAGTCGCCTGCAAAAAGTGCTTGATATGGTTAATGGCCGATTCAATCGCCTCGATACTCACCGGGCGTTTTTCCAGCGCACGCAATAAACCGGCGCGCAGTTTGTTTTCATCGAAGGGTTCGCGGGTACCGTTTTGCTTGATGATGCGCGGCATCACCAATTCAGCCACTTCAAAAGTCGTGAAGCGCTCATGGCAGGATAAGCACTCGCGGCGACGGCGCACCTGATCGCCTTCCGCCACCAGGCGTGAATCTATAACTTTGGTATCTTCCGCACTACAAAACGGACAATGCATGATCATCGGCCCCAGCGATTGATAAAGTGGGCGCATACTAGCACAAAATCTAGGGAATCTGGCTGTAAACGGGGGTGAGCGAAGGGGCTATTGGGGAGCGAGTATGATGGGAGGCCAAGCTCGCCATAGTCGGCTTCGGCGATACCAACATCGCCACTACCATCTGCCCACCTCCGTACAGCAACCGATCAAAAACATGGGGATTGCGGCTGTGGATTTACTGATCGGAAAAAATCAAAGCGGAAATATTGCTTTGTATTAACGTAAAAGAATAACCGCACTCTGGATTAGAAAAGTCGGTTTTATTTTTTAATACAAGAAAATTTATTTGGCAGATTAGGCGACTAATTATTAAAGAGTAACTATATGTCTCTTATTGAAAACCGAAAAGGCAGTAACAACGAAACCCCAATCAGCCAACAATAATGAAGCCTACAACTGTAGAAATTAAATAACCAATGCATGCACCTAAGGGAAACATATGTATATATCAAGACACAATGTTTCTGAAAAATTATAAAGGCGGTACTGGCAGCCCTCAACATCAGGTGTGTGAGAATGCATTTTTAATTACACTCTCTCAAACAAAGCTCATATTTCTCTTGCGAAGAAATTGTGTTCAATTGTCGAAAAATAGCCTTGACTTACAGAATATTACCATGCACGACTATGGAGTAATATCGGCCTGCCAGTACCAATTAAAATCTAACAAATTAATAAGCACTATTCAACTCTTTACGCTCAAGTAATTTTATTAAATCAAGATCTCTCCATTTCACAAACCAATAGACTGACTGAAGCCTACATAAAGCAGCATCCAACTCCACAGCATTTAAAGTCAAATCAGGATCAACTTGAGATAAATATACAGAAAGAATTTTTTTTCTTGCTGCATAGGACAAATATGGGCAACTCAAAGAATCGAAGAATATATGGGCAATCTCGGAGTCTCTAGCAATAGCGCTGCAATTGTCCAGCTTGTTAATTATTCTATCTTCAATAATTTTTTTTATATCCAAATATATAGAATGATCACGAATGTAATAAAGAATAGAAACTAGCGAAAAATAAGAAATATCACCATTTGTTTTGAAAAAAGGCATTAGGCGATCCTTAGCAATCAAGTAGTTAACACCAAATTCACTTGTTGCCAAGAGAATATTCAACCCCTCCAAAGAGACAAATTTGGATCGTCCTCCATCAATGTCAGAGGTAAATTTAATGTCATTAACTTCACTCATAATTTGAGTTCGAAAGTGGCCACTAAACTCTGGGCATCTGTACAAAAAAAATTTATCTATAATTATTACTGTTTTAGCTAACTTATATGATGATGAAACCTGAGGATTTACTGAGTAAAAAAAGAACAATAACCTGCACAACAACATAATAACATCCTTATATCGAAACTTTTCCTCATCATCCACATGATCCAATTTCCCAAAACCATAAACTACTGAGACCACACGATTGGAAAGTGTAGAAATCAAGTAGGATGAAACATCCTCATAACCTCCAATTTCAGATGTGCAAACGTGTTTAATCTGCTCAATAAAATACTTTGCTAGCGAATCCCTATTATTGATTTTTTTTGGTGTTACATAATGTTTATCCCCAACCAACCAATCCTCTAGAAATTTATCTTCAAACTGCTGAATCTTAAGCTTTATTTGCCCAATAATATTGGATTTTTCCGTATTAAAAGGTCTTTTGTATTTCTTTAGCTTTCCCTCATTAATATATAAATTGTACTCACTTAGGCAATCTGTAATAACTTTAGAGACACATGAAAAAAAAAAAAAAACCTTATAATAAGGAAAAAACCAAAATATATTCGTAAAAAA
>NZ_JBRFPI010000287.1:0-5860 GCF_053579595.1 Cellvibrio sp. | reverse complement strand
CAAATAAAAACCCTGCCTTGCCCCTGCTTCCCAATGAGAGGCAAAATACCACTCTATTTGTTATTGACTCAGGCGCAGCCAACACATGACAAGCATCCCCTTCGGCCGCTGGCCATCGCCCATTACTGCCGAATTGCTCACCGCCCAGGGTGTACGCATCAGCGAGCCGCAAGCCGTTGGCGATTCTATTTACTGGCTGGAATCACGCCCGCAAGAAAAAGGTCGCACGGCACTGGTGTGCAAATCTGACGGGGTAGACACAGATTTACTGCCCACGCCGCACAGCGTTCGCACCCGTGCACATGAATACGGTGGCGCGCCCTACCTCGCCACAACCGACGCAATTTTTTATGTATTGGATAGCGACCAGCGTATTTATCGCTACGACCTCACCTGCAAAGAAACGCACGCAATTACGCCAGAAGGCGCATTTCGCTATGCCGATTTTTGTTACGACCCTGCACGCGCGCGTTTAATTGTTGTACGTGAGGATTGCACCCAGGACACACACCACCCCACGAGCGCTATTGTGGCATTGAAGTTAAACAACCGTGAGAGCCAGATTCTCGCACAAGGTGCCGGTTTTTATTCCAACCCGCGTTTATCTTCCAACGGTAAACAACTCAGTTTTTTGCGTTGGGATCACCCGAATATGCCCTGGGATAGTACTGAATGTGTACTCGCACAATTAAATCCGGATGGCGATATTGTTAGCAGCACCGTTATTGGTGGCAACGTAGAGGAATCAATTTTTCAACCGCAATGGTCGCCTGCCGGTGAATTATTTTTTGTGTCAGACCGCAGCAACTGGTGGAATATTTATCGCTGGCGCGATGGAAAAGCAGAAGCCGTATACGCACTCAATGCCGAATTTGCCACACCCCAGTGGGTGTTTGGCATGAGCACTTATGGATTTTTATCACACCAAGAAATTTTCTGCTGTTTTAGCCAAAACGGTTTTTGGCAACTGGGCGTCATTAACACAACAACTAACACATTGGCAAAAATATCAGCAAATTTTCGCGATATATCTAACATCCATTGCAGCAACGGTAAGTGTTATTTTATCGCCGCCAGTGACGCACAAAGCGCGCAGCTCTGGTGTTATGACAGTGGAGAAATTAAGGCGCTGACAAATACTACACAATCTATTGATACGCGATTTTTTTCTGTTCCCCAAGCAGTGGAGTTTCCCACCCGTGATGGCGAAATCGCCCATGGATTTTTTTATGCACCGAAAAATCCAGAAGTGATTCAATTAGCAGGCCAATTACCACCACTACTGGTTATGTGCCACGGTGGCCCAACCGGTGCCACAGAAAGTTCACTCAATTTAAAAATCCAATTCTGGACTAGCCGTGGTTTCGCTGTGCTGGATGTAAATTATCGCGGCAGCACCGGTTACGGCAGACAATACCGGGATCGATTGAAAAATAATTGGGGCATCACCGATGTGATTGATGTGTGCAGCGGTGTAGATTATTTAGCAGCGCAACAACTCATCGATAAAAACAAAGTCGCCATTCGCGGCTCTAGTGCCGGCGGTTACACGGTGCTCGCTGCGTTGACGTTTAGCGATGTGTTCAAAGCCGGAGCCAGTTTATATGGCATTGGCGATTTGGAAGCGCTTGCGCGCGACACCCATAAATTTGAAGCACATTATTTGGATTCGTTAGTGGGTGAATATCCTGCACAGAAAAATATTTATCAGGAACGATCGCCAATTCATCACATAGAACAACTCAATTGCCCGGTAATTTTTTTACAGGGGCTGCAAGACAAAGTCGTGCCGCCTGCGCAGGCAGAGGCTATGGTCACTGCCCTGCAGGAAAAAGGCATAATGACAAAATATGTAACCTTTGAAGAAGAAGGGCACGGCTTCCGGCAAGCGCACAATATCCAGCGCGCACTCAATGAAGAGCTGGAATTTTATTTAACTGTATTTAGCAAACACTAATGGTTGGAGATCACTGATGGGACGTTGGCGACCACCCAGCGAAAAAGGTTCGGCCTATATTACTGCTGCCGGTTTTAAACGCATGAAAGATGAAGTCACCCAACTGTGGAAAATCGAACGCCCGCAAGTGACACAAGTCGTGCACGAAGCAGCAAAAAATGGCGACCGCAGCGAGAACGGGGACTACATCTACGGCAAGCGCCGTCTGCGCGAAATTGATTCGCGCGTGCGGTTTTTATCCAAACGAATGGAAGCCGTAACTGTTGTTGATCGTTTACCCGAAGACCAAAGCAAGGTTTTTTTTGGCGCTTGGGTGACACTGGAAGATGACGACGGCAATGAAAAAACCTACCAGATTGTCGGCCCCGACGAGTTTGATGTTGCACGGCATAAATTAAGTATGGATGCGCCCTTAGCACGAGCAATGATGGGAAAACGTGTTGACGATGAGATAGTGCTGAAAAAACCGGAGGGTGAGGAATTTTTTTATATCACCCGCATTGAATACAAACCTTATGATCAGGATTAATTAAAACAATTTATCTCAACAAAAAGGGCAGAAATTTCTGCCCTTTTATCTGCGCAAAAATTATTTAATCAACCGCAACGCATAGGGAACACGGAAAGGTTTACCGCTCGATGCAGCGATCACCCCCAAAATGCAGAACACCAAATGGCAGATACCCACTGCGAACATCACAAATACACCAATCACAATAATCGCCAAGATCATACCAGCGACATAGCCGATCAACGCGGTGATTGACCAGTTGAGCGCTTCTTTGCTCTGGTCGAGAATGTAGGCGTCGTCCTTTTTCACCAGATACATCACCAGGCCGGGAATAAAGCCGAAAAAGATGGTGCCCAACCACAATAATAACGCGAGGTTTTTTGAATCCTGTGAAACGCTGAGTGATACATCGGTAGTTGATGTCTGTTGATTTGAGTCTTGGTTATTGTCCATCGCATTCCCCTTTAAAGATGTGATTTGTAAATTGAGTGGTAGCCAGAACCCCCTGCGCACTCAATACTCCCAATACAGCGTGCCGATTATGCAGCAGCTATCGCTCAAGAAATAGCCATCAATGAAAATTTGCCGCTATAGTTCCAGCCTGATAGCGCCCGCGAAAAATGCTATAGTGCGCCCCATTTTTTTCGGCTGGCCGCTACCGGCCATAGATTCCAGCTTTTGACAGGTTTTTTATCCATGACTCAATCTCCCCGCAAGATCCTGGTTACCAGCGCCCTGCCTTACGCCAATGGTTCGATTCACCTCGGCCATTTGGTGGAATATATCCAGACCGATATTTGGGTGCGCTTCCAAAAACTGCGCGGTGTGGATTGCACTTACGTGTGTGCGGACGATGCGCACGGTACGGCGATCATGTTGAAAGCGGAGCAACTTGGTCACTCGGCGGAACAGCAAATTGCTAATGTAAAAGCCGAGCACGAGGCCGACTTTGCCGCGTTTAATATCGGCTTTGATAATTATCACTCAACTCATTCGGATGAAAATCGCGAGTTGTCGAACATGATTTATGGCCGTCTGAAGGCCAACGGCCATATCGCGAGCAAGAGCATTACCCAGGCTTATGATCCAGAAAAGCAGCTATTTCTCGCTGACCGCTACATCAAAGGCACCTGCCCAAAATGTAAAACCGAAAACCAATATGGCGATAACTGCGAAAAATGCGGTGCAACCTATTCACCAATGGATTTGATCAACCCCAAATCCGCCATCTCTGGCGCAACACCGGTTGCCAAAGATTCCGAGCACTTCTTTTTTACCCTGCCCGAATTCAGCGACTTTTTGAAAGGCTGGACCCGCGCCGGTCATTTACAGGATGAAGTGGCAAACAAAATGGCCGAGTGGCTCGACGCCGGCTTGCAGTCCTGGGATATCTCCCGCGATGCACCCTACTTCGGTTTTGAAATTCCCGGCGAGCCGGGCAAATATTTTTATGTCTGGCTGGATGCGCCCATCGGCTATATCGCCAGCTTGAAAAACTTGCTCGATAAAAAAGGCGAAGATTGGTATGAGTACTGGAAGCCGGACTCCACCGCTGAGGTGTATCACTTTATCGGCAAGGACATCGTCAACTTCCACGCCCTCTTCTGGCCAGCAATGCTGCATTCCGCCAATTTACGCACGCCCACCAAAATTTGCGTGCACGGATTCCTGACAGTAAATGGCACCAAGATGAGCAAGTCACGCGGCACCTTTATTAATGCACGCACTTACCTTGATCATTTGAATCCGGAATACCTGCGCTACTACTTCGCAGCCAAACTGACCAGTAATGTGGACGATATCGACCTGAATTTGGAAGACTTCATTCAGCGCGTGAATTCGGATTTGGTAGGCAAGGTAGTGAACATCGCCAGCCGTACTGCCAAATTTATCAATAACGCCGGTGGTGTGCTGACCAGCGAGATTGCCGATGCTGACTTGTGGCAAAAGTTTGTGGATGGTGGCGAGACTATCGCCAATTACTATGAAACTCGCGACTACAGCAAAGCCATGCGCGAAATCATGGCGCTGGCCGATGCCGCCAACGAATATATCGCCACGCAAGAGCCTTGGAAATTAGCCAAGCAACCAGGCGCTGAAGCGCAAACCCAAGCGGTTTGTACCCTCGGAATTAATATGTTCCGTGCGCTGCTGACGTACCTGAAACCGGTATTACCTGCGCTGACTGCCGATGCTGAAGCCTTTTTGGGCGAAACACTTAACTGGAATGCGCCAATCAGTTTCCGCGCGGGCGAGAAGATCAACGAGTTCAAGCCACTGCTCACCCGCGTTGAAAAAGATAAGGTGGATGCAATGATCGATGCCAGCAAAGAAGCGCTCGCCACTGCTGCTCCCGCAGCAAAAGCGGAATCAGCCGCAGAACCTATTGCCGCAGAAATCGACTTTACTGATTTTGCCAAGGTGGATTTACGTATAGCCCTGATCGCCAATGCAGAACACGTGGAAGGCTCCGACAAGCTGCTGCGTTTGACGCTGGATTTGGGCGGCGAAACTCGCAATGTGTTCTCGGGGATTAAAAGTGCTTACGATCCGAAAGACCTGATCGGCAAGCTCACCGTGGTTGTTGCCAATCTCAAGCCGCGCAAAATGAAGTTCGGTATGAGCGAAGGCATGGTGTTGGCTGCTGGCCCAGGCGATAAAGAGATTTATTTGTTGGAACCACATGCGGGAGCAAAACCCGGCCAGCGCGTGATGTAAAAATCTTACGGACACAAACACTTCCCCCTTTTGAGGGGAGGTGTCAATCAGCGGAATCGAATAAGGATATAAATAAAGCCAATAAGGCTTTATGTCATTTTTATTGAGAATGCCTCTCTACTTGCCGATAATACGCAGCCCTCGCGTTCGGGCTTTCATTTCGCGGCCTTCCTTCATTGGATAAACATCATGAGTTTCAGCGAATTAGCGATCATTTTGCTCAGTACGGTGCTGGTGAATAACTTCGTATTGGCACAGTTCCTCGGCCTCTGTCCGTTTATGGGCGTATCCAACAAGCTTGAGAGCGCTATCGGAATGGCAGGCGCAACAACGTTTGTGATGACCCTTGCCTCCATCTGTACCTATCTAGTCGATACCTGGGTACTGGCACCACTGGAACTGCAATATTTACGCACTATCGCTTTCATTCTGGTGATTGCTGCGGTGGTGCAGTTCGTAAAAATGTTTATGGAAAAAACCAGCCCGCTCCTCTATCGCGTACTTGGCGTGTTCCTGCCGCTGATTACCGTGAACTGCGCTGTGCTCGGTGTTGCCCTGCTCAATACGCAAAAGGCACACAGCTTTTTTGAATCCACTATGTATGGTTTTGGCGGCGCCCTTGGTTTTGCGATGGTGTTGGTATTGTTCTCTGCGATGCGCGAGCGTTTGGCCGT
>NZ_JBRFPI010000286.1:0-5868 GCF_053579595.1 Cellvibrio sp. | reverse complement strand
GCGTTAAGCAATCACAGCAGCGCCGTTTATACCACTGCTTACGCGATGCTATTTTGCGCGGGCAACTTAAAGCGGGTACGCAATTACCGGGCAGCCGCTCGTTAGCGGCGGAGCTTAAGATTTCACGCAATACCGTGCTCTATGCCTACGAACAATTAGTCACAGAGGGACTGTTATTATCGACCGGACACAGTACGGTAGTTGCATCAAATCTTTCAACCTTGGTCCGCTCTCCAGTGGATGCACATGTTGCCAAACCACAACAACTTTCTGCGCGCGCGCAGTTAACGCCTTGGCCCGCTGATCCGCATGGTGCATTTACCGCATTTATGTCAGGTGTGCCAGCGCTAGCGCATTTTCCAATTGCCATCTGGCGTCGTTGTTTGGAACGTGTGTGGCGGGAAATCAATTTTCAACAACTCGATTATGCGAATGCCGCAGGCGAACCAATATTGCGTGCGGCCATTGCTGAACATCTCACCAGCACGCGCGGAGTAATTTGTAGCGCGGAGCAAATTTTTATTACTGACGGTACACAACAGAGTCTGGGTATTTGCGCGCATGCATTGGCAAGTGCGGGCGATACCGTCTGGATTGAAAATCCCGGTTACGGTGGTGCATTTCAATCATTAAAAGCAGCAGAACTGAATGTGCGCGGCATCGCGGTAGATGTAGACGGCATTTCGCCGACTAAAGAAGAGTGGGAAATATTCACGCCCAAATTAATTTATACAACACCATCGCATCAGTTTCCGCTCGGCAGTGTGATGAGTATTGATCGTCGGATCACACTAATTGAGTCAGCTAAAAAACACGGCTCGCTAATTATTGAAGATGATTACGATAGCGAATTCCGTCGCGATGGTCCGCCGTTGCCAGCAATGCAGGGGCTAGTCGCTGATGCACCGGTAATCTACCTCGGCACCTTTAGTAAAACAGTATTTCCCGCATTGCGTATTGGTTATATGGTGGTGCCAAAAGGGTTGGTGGAACCTTTTGCTGGCATGTTGAAGCTGGGGCATTTGCGCGGGCGCAGTGCCGATCAACTTGCACTCGCCGAATTTCTTCGCGCGGGTCATTTTGCCAATCACCTGAAAAAAATGCGCCGTTTATATGCAGCGCGACGCGATGCTTTGGTCGCGGCGATTAATAAACATCTCAGTCATGTTGCGATAATGTACGGCGGCTCATCCGGTATTCATTTAACAATAGCACTGCCCGAAGCACTCAATGATGTGAGCATCAGTAGGGCCGCATTAGTTCAGGGTGTGTATACCCAACCGCTGAGCAAGTTGGCGACGGGTAGTGTTTTGTGTAATGGCTTAATGTTGGGTTATGCCCAAGTGCCAGAAGCGGAGATGGACAACTATATTCAGTTGTTGGCTAATGTGATTGGTGGATATTTATCAGTGTGAGTTTCATGGCTTGTTAAAAACGAGCGCAACCGCTGCGCTCGTTTTTTTGTGCAGGCAATTAACAATAACTAAAGAGCTGCTTTTTCAGTAGTGTTTATGCCTGATTGTGGTGATAGGTTGCGTTTGATAAGTTCCCAATCAACTTTACGGCTCGCGGGCGCTAAATCCTGTTGGTTGATGGGGGGTAATTCCTTTTGTGTTTCCGCTTGCGGTAATGACTCTGCATAGACTAAGGCTTCTGCAAAGTTCATTTTTGCAATAGTGCGATATTCAGCGAGCACTACTTTTAAATCGCTTTGCAATTCGCGGCTGCCTTTTTGCTCGATTAGCCGGAATAAATAGCTAATCGATTTATCAATGGTAGGGCTAATCAATGGCTCATTGCTTGCTGCAATTTTTTCAAGTTGAGCATGATTTTTCGCTGCTGCACCTAAACTGGAAAAATGTCGCACTATCTGTGCCGCATGCGAGCGCCCATTTTTATCGCCAATCAAGAGTGTAGCTAGCTCGGGACTATGGCGATAATAAAGTTGCATAAGTTGACGGCCTTTCGCCAAGGGTTTTAGCGCCTGGTCGCGAAAATTGCGCAAATCGGTGATGACGACGGGATAATCTTTAAACTCCGCAGCCGCCACCTTTGACGCCACACAGCTAATATCGATAGGTGCTGATATAGACATCCAGTTGTAGCGCAGTATTTCGTTGGCATCTGTCCAGGTTGCACCGCTGAGTTCACCAGAAAGGGATGTCCAATACTGCAACATATTATTGTGGCCGGAATCCCACATGGTTTGATTGTAAATAGTTTCCAGTGACACACGGTTAGGTGTGTTGTCATCACTTAAACTATTGCGTCCACGGTCTTCACTGCCACCATTGTTATCGTTGTTGGAATCCATCAGATCCAGTAGCGCTGCGGCAACCCTTGCCTCCTGTTTTTCCCCCAGGCGATTTGTACCGGAATACAATTCTAATGCCTGGCCGCCAGCATCATTTTGATTGGTGCAGCTGGGCCACTCCCCCGCACCTTCAGTAGTGCCTTCATCCCAATTGTATTGGCCGTCATTGCACAGGCTTAACATAAATGCGCTTGCCCAACCTTCACTCCATGACAGCCGCTCATCTTGTACTGCATCGCCAAAGTTGTGTGCGCCGCCAGGGCTGGGGTCACCACCGGGATAGGCGGCATCCATTAAAAAATGGCCGTATTCGTGAATGGCGATATCAGGAGCACGGTTAGTGGACGCTGACAAGTTTATCTGGCCGTTATAAAAATCTCCTGAGCTTGGATAATCAACTTCAACGAAACCCGGATCGCGACCACCGACACTGGTTATATGTTGCCAGGCGCGATCCATAAACGAAAATATTTGTGCCGCCTCCATATCATCGCTGGGTGTCAGGGTTCCGAAATTGACGACGGTACCTTCATTTAAATCGTTGCGCACGCTGGATGCCCACTCATAATCGCCGCCATCGTGTACCCGCCAGCGGGTATTGCGCAATTTTAATTTGATGTAAAGGTCACGGCCGTTTTGCAACCAGCCATCATCATTATTGACACTGATGCTGTATTCACCATTACCATTAGTGGCGACCGATTCGAGGAATTCATCGCCAAAGGTGTCGTCGTCGTACAGATAAATACCCGCATTGACCAGTGGTTTTACGGAGCCATCAAAATCCGTAAATACAATTCGCCCGTTGACTGTTACCGGATCGCGGTTGCGCCAGGCGGTTTGGCTCGAATCAATAACGTGTTTTGCATCTTGCCCCAGCTCTTTATCAGCCCGGGCCAACAATACTGCGCGATTTTTATCGGTAACTATACGCGCCAGAGTAGTGTTATCCACACTGTTCAAACTGCCGGAAAATGCGCGTACCGATTTCATTTTAGTAAAATCTTCAGAGCGTTTTTTCTGCCGTATTTCCCGCCATTGTTTCTGGGTGAATAGCCTGGCTTGTTTTTTTTCAGAGACTTCCTGATAAAAAATAACCCGGTCATAGACCACACCTTTAGCATCACCAATTTCCAGCTCTATTTTGTAAATTCCCGCTTGGCTGAATGTTGGCACTATTGTATTGACAACCGTATCTTTAACTCGCTGCTTTTCATTGGCAATTTTCGTACGCGTTACTTCACCAATTTTTTTTGCAGGAAGAGTGGTTGTATCGCTTATGTTAATGACCACTTCATTGATGCGTGCATCATTCACAGTCACGCGAATGGGTACAGTGAAGCTACCTTTTGCGGCTTTGAGCGAGGTAATTTTTTCGATCGACTCGGGTACGGCGGCAACAGGACGGTCAGGTGGTGTTGCAAATGCCGGTGTTGCAAGTAGCGATGACAAGAGCAGTAGCGACACTGCCAATGATGGCAGCACCACTGATGAAATCACCAGAGTCGACACCATGGGTGATGAAAGCAACTCGAGCAACTTGCCGGTTATTTCTTTTAACGATTTCATAGCGTCTCTCCTTAAAGTGAATCGATACCCATAAAATTTCGTTGTGCAACTTACCAAATTATTTAGCTATTCTTTTTCCTTGAATGGCTTTTGCTATAGCTGTTGTTTGTTTCAGCGCGCGTTGCAAATAATCGCCAATGGCTTGTTCGGCGTTATCAATCGCTTCTGCAATTACCGTATCAACCAATTTTGGTTGTGCCCGCTTAAACATGGTCGCCAGTTTTGTTTCATCCTCAGGCAATTTGTGTGCGAGCTGATTGACAATAGAACCTAAAATAACGCGGCGAATGTTTTGCAGGGGTAGCAGCGAGGGGTCGGCTTCTTTGGTGTTGTCGCCTGTGAGTGCCAGCTCCTGCTGCGCTTTGACTAATTGCGCCAGCGCTGGATTTGCATCACTGCTGGCGACAAGGTCATCCACAATTTCTGCCACAGCGCCAAACCCCCACTGCCGCGTAATTACCTCTTCTGCTACCAAGCCAATTTTCAGGAGCGGGTCCCAAGGGCAGGGGTGGGGCAGGGGCAGGCGCAACTCGGCAATTTCTAAATCGAAACGGGTGAGGGCTACTTGTAAAAATGGCCAGCAGGAGCGACGGTTTTTGGGTGCAAGCCAGCGCACAGTATTTAAATAGTAGCGTTGGATTTTTAAATATTCCGGGGTCGGATTTCCCGCAACATACAAGCCGCTACGACCAGAGCCCGAACCATTGAGATTCACGTTCACAAAATGGTGCCAGGTTGCATCGCATACAATTCTGCCCACATTGGCGGCGTCGCCATCGTAAGCAGAAATAGCACCAAAGGAGCGCGGCTTCACTGGCGGTTTGGTGCCCGATGCGGTAGGTGCACCGCTCGCTACAAATCGCCCGGCGGAAATAGAAACGGCAACCACCTGCGGTGCAATGCGCACCCCACTTGCCGCCGGCCATTCTTCTACGCCTGCAAAATTACCGGCTACAGGTACGGGCTCAAGGCATTCACTTTCATGGGGGTGGTCGGGTAGGTAATCGACCCCGCCTGATTCATGGCGCAGTACCGGGTGCACATTCCAGCTTGATGCAATATCGGCAGGGCCACCGTTGGAAAAAAATACCGGGAAGATTCGCTGTGGAATTGCGTCGCCCTGATCTTCAAATTGTTTGATGCCATCGCTGCCGGATTCCAGCACGGTATCGTGCCGATTAACGGTTGCCATGGGTACCGTCGCCCAATTGCGCATCCTGCGTACGCGAGGCAAATTGGCGCCCATGCCAGCCCCCAAGGTTTCATGATCACCTGTAGCAAACACGCCGCCACCGGCTTGCATAAATTGTGCAATGGTTGTTTGTTCCGGTGCACTAATTGCTGTTGCACTAAAACCAAAGAGCCACAGTTGGTCGTAGTTGGTGCGATTCACCGGAGTAGCAGCGGTTGCAAAATTAAAATTACCGGCAATGGTGGCTGCAACCCCTCCGCCTGTACGATGTGCTGTTGCCACCGTATGGCCAGCGCTTTTGACAATACCGACAAATTCGGAAAGGCCAAAGCCCGCAGTACCAAAACTCAGGCTGCCGTCGGCAACCATAAGAATGTTTTGTTTGCAGGGAATTTTAAAGAGGATTTCAGCGAATTGATTACCGGCAAATTTGAGTTCGAAGTTCAACATAAAAAATCTCCTTTTGATTGAATCGCGAAAACACAACGAGCCATATCGTTATGTCCCGGAGTTCCCGAGATTTTCAGGTTACTCTTGCGGATAAATATTCGTTGTGAGGAAAGAGCCTTGTGCTTTGTGAAATATTCACACATCGCACTTGCGCGCGCGTGTTGCTGCTACACATGTGGATCACAATTTTGATGTTGAATTTACAGTGGTCGCTAATTTTGTTGTAGGCTTAGGCATACTAAAAATAATGCTCTACATATAATTAGAGCGCGCGTTAAAAACTCTCTCCAATTGCATCAACCCTTTGATATCGCTTGTTAATTTTTTGGCAGCAAAAAATAGC
>NZ_JBRFPI010000285.1:0-5894 GCF_053579595.1 Cellvibrio sp. | reverse complement strand
ATTCGCCCTGCAAACGACGGGTTTCAGTTTGGTCGGTGAGTAAAATAATTTGGCCATCAGCACCCAGGTTGCGGGTTTGGATACTGATGAGGCGGCCATCGCGCAATGACACTTCGTGGCCATCATCCTGACGCGGTTCAAAACAGCGTGCGATCACTTCGCGCCACAACTCGCCTTGCAAAGGTTCGCCTAGCAGTTCAATCGCAGCGGGGTTTGATTCAGACACGCGACCGGAGGAATCCAATACCACCACACCGCCGGGTAAAAAATTCAGCAGGCTTTCAAGGCGATTGGCTAATTTTTCTTTTTCCGCCAATTCCTGCAAGCGGCGGTCACTAAGACTGGACAGTTCTTCATTTAATTCAGCAACGCGGTTTTCCAATAGGTGATAAGAGTCCGCCAGCTGTTCAGACATCTGGTTGAACAGTTCAAACGCACTTTTGAGATCCTGGCCTTTTTCACTGAGCGCCTTATCCATCGGCAATGCCGCCAAAGGCTCATCCGAATTGGCAGCCAGTAGGCCAGCGCGCGCTTTAGCCGCGCCGCCGACCTTGATCACATTGGAAACTGCTTGCGTCATAAAAACCCCTGTTGCACAACTCTTGCCCTGCTCGAAAAACCAAACCGTCAATAAAACAACGGATATTTGTCGTTAAAGGCTTGCTTAAGAGGTTAATTGCAAGCTGGATGCCAAAATATTTAGTTGTTATTTTTCATACACTTACAACCAATAAGACGCAACAAAAGTCAAACATTTGGCTTGCGCGGGATTTTCAGGTTGTCGCATTAATCATGCATCCTTATAATGCGCGAACCCTCTCGGGGGAGTAATCTGCTCCAGCATTGCGATGCCTGTACCCGTAAATGCTGAGCGCTTTTGTCAACAAACTTGCCGCACTCTTCCTTCAAGAGCGCATTTACGGCATGGCAAAAGCGTCCTCTGTTGTGCTTACAGCACACATCGGATTGATGAGACCTGAGATACCACTGTGGCCCCGGCGGGACTGCGGTTGTATCTCATGTTATTCATCCCGCCCTGGTAAATTTTATGGAAGCCTTTCTCAGCTCAACCTTCGCTGTCGCCATTGCCGAAATTGGTGATAAAACCCAATTGCTCGCACTTTTCCTCGCTGCGCGCTATGGCCGCCCCTACATCATCAGCTTGGGTGTATTAGTCGCCACCATCGTTAACCATGCAATCTCGGCATGGCTCGGAACTGTTTTGGCAGATGTGATTCCTGCCGAGTGGATTCGCTGGATTATTGCGGGCAGTTTTTTTGCTATCGGCCTTTGGTTATTAATTCCCGATAAAGAAGATGACGACATGGGCCGCTTCGCTAACTACGGCCCCTTTGTCGCAACGCTGGTGTTATTTTTTCTGGCAGAGATTGGCGATAAAACCCAAATCGCCACCGTCATACTCGCGGCCAAATACAATGCAGATATGTGGATGACCTGTGCTGTTATTGCCGGAACAACACTCGGCATGTTGCTGGCAAACGTGCCGGTTATTTTTGCAGGAAAATGGTTGATGGATAAATTGCCACTCGGTGTTGCACACAAAGCCGCCTGCGTTTTATTTATTGCATTGGGAATTGCAACCTTGATAGGAATGGGCTGAGTTGATTCGCTAAACCTGATGTACTATGGTGGCACAATCACCATAGTCGTCACGTCAGGCCAGAGATTAATGATTACTCCTATTTTTAATTTAAACGATATTATTCTCATTCTGGCGATAGGTTTGAGTTTAATTCTAGCCTTATTCCAACCCATCTTACCCGCCAAGAAAAAACTCACCAAAGCATTATTAGCCAGTTTTTTCTTGAGCCTCACATTATCCGATATCGGCATTATGTTGATCTGGAATGAATACATTCCGCAATCAACCATGAGCGCAACGCTAGTACCCTACTTCTACTGCTGCTCCATGCTGTTAAAAGCGCCTTTGCTGTTACTGTATGTACGCAGTATTACGGAAGAAAATTTCCAATTAAAACGCATCCATCTTTTGCATTTAACACCGATGCTCATCGCCATACTGGTGATATCCAGTTTCGATATTGATATCAACCGCCTGAAGCTTGACACCTTTGGTATGGATGCACTGCTCTATCAAGTCATAGACAGCCTTTGGTATTCGCTGAAAATTATTCCACTGGGATATTTTATCGCCGCAACCTTTACTGTTTGGCACTATCACAAAATGCTGCGCCAACAACATTCCGACGTAAATGAAACTGCTCTCTGGTGGTTGTATTATTTAACCCTGGGTTTTGTATTAGCCGGTATTTGGACGCTCTCCCTAAGCATACTTGCCTATTTCTATCGCTTGCCGTTTGGTGTTACCGATAACTACCTGAACTTTATTTTATTGATCGCACTCTTCTATTACAGTATTTCCCATGCGCAAAACCTCACTACCACCAAGGAAGAAGAGGAGTTTGATGATCCAAAAGAATCTGCTGCATTGGTAGACACCAAACCGCTGGATTCCACTATCAGCAAAATTATGGACGGCATAGTCAACCAAAAGCTTTACCTTAACCAAAGCCTTAACGTTGAGCAGTTTTCAGCGAAGATCGGGGTGCCTTACCGGGATGTCTCTTTTGCCATTAACAAAGCATTTGGCACAAACTTTTTTGAGTTTGTTAATTCCTACCGCATTGAAGAATCCAAACGTTATCTCGCCGATGAAAAATACAAAGACATGACTATTATGGATATTTTATTAGAGTCGGGCTTTAACAGTAAATCGGCATTCCAACGCTTCTTCAAGCGTTTGACGGGCACATCACCAACAGAATTCCGCCGCGAGGCATTGCGCAAAGCACACTTTGCGCAGGAGTAGTGCTCAGCACTTGAGGCTGTTTTTATGGATACCCGCGTATGCGGGTATGACGACAATATAACTATTCATTGATTTGCCATTATTTAGGCAAAAGACCAGCATCAGTTAATATCGCAATTGCAGGTTCAAGATAAGCCGCATAATGTTTCCATTGCCCAACACTTGCCGCTGAAATCGGTTGGCGGACTTGCACTGCGCTAGCCGTAGCAACTGGCTTGCTATTCTTCTCTACGGCCAAACAGGCCTCCTCCCACTCCAGACTACAAAAACCTAATAGAGTTTTAATTTCGTCATTAGGGTTAGCCACTAGGGATTCATAATTAGCCACATAAAAATTATTGGGGTAAAGCGTCTGCCAGTGGTCAACTAAACGTTTGAATGCCACGTAATAGCGCGCGGCATCTTCAAGATTCAAAGTGTATCCAAAGGTGGAATCATGGAAGCTGAACAGTTGGCGATAATTACTGACGATAGTGTCGAGCGGATTACGGTCAAGGCAGACAATTTTTGCTTCAGGCAAGGCCGCGATAATTAAACCGGCATAGAGTATATTCAGCGGCAATTTATCAACTAAATAACGCTTGCCCGCCAACAAATAATCCGTGCTGGCGATATACTCACGCCCCAATGCTGCTAGATCTACCTCACCCAACCGGTTAATAAAATCGCTATCAATAAATTCATTACTGGTTGAATTGAGCTGGCGCTTTAGCGCTACCGAAAAATTATACAGCTCACCGCCTGTGGCCACCTGGCTATGGTTTGAGATAATTCGTTCAACCAGAGTGGTTCCTGTGCGCGGCATTCCAACAACAAATATCGCGCGCTCATTTTCACAACCATTATTTAATACTGGCGGCTTTGCCGAAAAATGCTGCATCACCCGTGCAAAAATATCCTCATCCCGCGCAAACTGATAGGCGAGCTTATTAGTCATTTTCTGTTTTGCTTGTGCGAGTACCGCCATGGATTCATCAAAACACTTTAATGCCTCAAGCTCTTTGGAAAGCGCATGGGCGATGCACAAACTATCATCAGGATCTGTTGCCGTGGACACCAACTCACGTAAGCGAGCGATGTGGTTAGTTTGCGGAGTAATGCCTCCCAAGCTGGTTAATGCGGCATGTGCTTTGTAATAATCGGGTTTTAAAGCGATAGCACTTTCATAAGCGGCACGCGCACCTGCAAAGTCACCACAAAATTTTAGTGACGATGCAAGATTAAAAAAAAGACCAGGTTGTGCTTGCCCAAACGCAATAACTTTTTTAAAACAAACCGCCGCTTGTTCATACATACAAAGTCGATTGTAAGCTACACCCATCACATCCAACACTTCAGCCGTGTGGTTTTGCAGACGCTCGGCACGTGACAACAAATACACCGCATCACTTGTATTTCCAGCAAGCACCTGTGCACGAGCCAAATACACCGTGTATTCCAGTTTATCCGGCTCAAGGCGGTAAGCATGAGTCAGCATCTCAACTTCTTTGAGATGGTTTTTGAAATCGTAGGCAATGCGGCTCAGCAAAAAATAAGCGCCTGCCCATTGCGGATAACGACTAACGGCATCAGTCAATAATTGAAACGCATTGCGGTAGTCGCCTTGCAGCAATGCAAGGCGCGCCGAATCCTGAATCAGCATTTGTTCATGTTCATTATCGACTACAACCATACAATCGCCATTCTTTCAAAATTACTGGACGTCACAACCATTGGAAATAACTCCGCCCGATTGATTACCATTCAGGTTTTTTACATCCAGGAACTTATCATAAATAAACCAGGTAGCACCAACGACCTCGATATTTTCCTTCCATGGCTTATTGAGTGCATCATACTGTTCGCGCCAGGATTTATAAGCCTGCTGATGTGGATTCTTTTCCAGCCAACATCCCATAAACGGAATATCGTTGGTGTTTTTTGGGCCTTCGTTGGAGAAAATGGGCGCAATTTTTACCTTGCGGCTAGCGGCAGATAGCCACTCAAGGCGCTCAAGACCATAATTGATAATAGTCACGTCCGTCTGCATATAATAGTGCACTAAAATCCGGTCGGTAACATTTCCCAACCTAACTGCTTCATTTGCATTAATCCAGCCAACATAAATTTCCGTTTGCAAATCATGCACCATGCCGACGGATTTGAAATGTTCTAACATCGCAATCGTATTGTTAAATGCAGTGGCGCGATCAGGCATATTCCAGAACTCGTACTCCACATTCAAGACGTTGATACGTTCGGATTCAGGGCGACCATTATTGTAGGCGACTATAGTATTTGCCTCACTCACATCACCCAAGGCGGCGGCGACGCTTTTAACTCCGGCAGTTAATTTAGCGCGGCTGACCAACGCGGCAAACTGTTTGGCAGTGGTTGAGGTTGGATTAAGGCCTTCCAAATCATAAAAAATGAGATAGTTAAATCCATTATCGCGTACAAATTTTATAAATTGATCTTCACGCTCAACATTGTCCAACAATGCATTAGCGCGCCCCGCATTAAGGGACACGTACATACCGTATAGTTGATCGTTTTGTGGTTCGCCACCTTGAGCTGATGATGCGATGGAGGAATTGGAGCTAGAAAGTTCCGCGCTGGATACGCTTGCTTCTGCTGCTGAACTCACATTCGTTACTATATTAGATGAAGCATTTGATGAAGCACTTGATCCAACAACAGAGTTGCCACTGTTATTGGTATTTTTTATTGCAGAGGAACCACCACCGCAGGACACCAGTGCAAGAATAAAACTGAAAATACATAAATTGCGTAACATCATAAAAACCTTTCAATAATTTTCCCGGAAGTGGCTGTATAGCCAACATATTAATCAACAGTCGCTATATTGCTTACCACGGAATGTAAGCGGCTGCGCAGCAATACTTGCCCCGTCCCTACATCCACTTTATCTTGATACTGGACCCAATCTTTGCCGTTATTAAGGCTGTACTCGATACCAACTCCGGGCAACGAGGAATTAGCGCTCAGCTGGTTGTTAGTGCGAATTCCGCCGGGGGGTGGCAAATAAAATTTAACGCCTGAC
>NZ_JBRFPI010000284.1:0-5900 GCF_053579595.1 Cellvibrio sp. | reverse complement strand
CAAGAAGCACAAATTGGTTTTGCCGGGCGCGAAACCGCAATTGGCGATGCTATCGGCCTCGCCGTAAAACGCTTGCGCGATAGGCCCGATGCAAGCCGCGTGTTAGTAGTACTCACCGATGGCGCCAATACCGCCGGTGTGCTTGCGCCCGATAAAGCAACAGAACTCGCACAGAAAGCCGGCATTAAAATTTACACCATCGCCTTTGGTGCAGAATCGATGGAAGTACCGGGCATTTTTGGCTCGCGCACCGTCAATCCTTCAGCCGATCTGGATGAAGGAACAATGATGGCTATTGCTGAAAAAACCGGTGGAAAATATTTCCGTGCGCGCGACCTGGAAGAACTGGATAGCATCCATCGCGAATTGGATCGACTGGAACCGATTGAAATGGAAACAGAAACCTTTCGCCCAGTGCAGACATTATTTTATTGGCCATTGGCGTTTGCATTTTTGCTCAGTTTGATTTTTGCCATGAGCCATATCTGGCAAGGCCGTGCAACACCTTTAGCAAAAAATACAGTGGAGGCGAAATAATGTCTGCTGTGGATTTACTCATCAGTCAATTTCATTTTTTGCGTCCCTTGTGGTTGGTGGCACTCGCTCCTGTTGTCATAATTGCACTCTTGCTGTGGTATCAAAAACACAACGCCCGCTCATGGCAGCAAATGGTTGCACCGGAATTATTGCAGTATTTACTCGACGGCCAGACTACCCGTATCAGACCCTGGCAACTTATCGCACTATTACTGGCATGGATTATTAGCTGCATTGCGCTCGCTGGCCCCAGCTGGGAAAAACGCCCGGTTGCCGTTGAACAAAATCAGCAAGCATTAGTGCTGTTACTCGATCTGTCACCGTCCATGATGAGTGAAGATGTAAAACCATCACGTTTGGTGCGCGCTCGGTTAAAAATCGCCGATTTATTGCGCTTGCGAAAAGATGGTCAGACAGCATTATTGGTTTACGCGGGTGATGTTCATGTGGTTACACCGCTGACCGACGACACCGAAACCATTAACAATATTATTCCTGCGCTGCACCCCAATATCATGCCCGCACAGGGTAGCAATACCGAGGAAGCAGTTTCGCGCGCAATCCAATTATTAAAAAACGCAGCCATCACCCAGGGTGATTTACTGCTGATTACCGATGGTATCGATAAAGATGCGCAATACAACATCAGTGAGATTATGACTCGCGAAAGCCAATACCGCTTGTCTATTCTCGGCGTAGGTGGAACTGCACCTACCCCCATACCCAGTAGCAAAGGCGGGTTTGTGCGCGACAACAAACGCAATATAGTCACCACCCAACTCAATGCGGGTGAATTGCAAAATCTCGCCAACCAAAGCCGTGGCCGCTATCGCACCTTGGCTAGCACCAGCAGTGACATAGATTATTTAATGGATTTACCCACACCGAAAAAAGAAGAAACCCAACGCGTCGAACGCGATTTTGATAGCTGGTACGACCGCGGCCACTGGTTAGTATTGCTAATTTTACCCATTATTCTTTACTGCTTCCGCCGTGGGGTTTTACTCTGCTTATTCATCGTTCCGCTCACCGCTTTAACACCCAATAAAAGTTATGCGTTTGGTTGGGATGATTTGTGGAAAAACAAAAACCAGCAAGCCTACGAAAAATTGCAGCAAGAACAGGCCGCTGAAGCAGCGCAACAATTTGACCACCCGGACTGGAAAGCAAGTGCGCAGTATCGTGCAGGGGATTATGAAGAGGCCGCAAAAAACTTTGCCCAGTCCGACAGTGCTGATGCCCATTACAACCGTGGCAATGCATTGGCTAAAGCCAACAAATTACCCGACGCAATCAAGGCCTATGATCAGGCTCTCAAGCTCAACCCTGAACTTGAGGACGCAAAGAAAAATCGTAAATTGGTAGAAGACTTGCTCAAACAACAGCAACAAAATCAGGATCAGCAAGACCAAAATCAAGACAAAAACGATCAGAACAAAAAAGACCAGGATCAACAGAAACAAGATCAAGGTAATGGTGATCAGCAAAAGGACGAGCAACAAAAAGATCAGCAACAGCAAGACAAAAACGATCAACAAAAACAACAGGACCAGAACAACCAGCAAGATCAGAATCAACAACAGAACCCATCAGACCAGCAGTCACAACAGGATCAGCAATCCTCTGCTGGCCAAGACGAGCAGCAAAAACAATCTGAACAGGAAAAGTCTGACCAGGAACAATCCCAACAAGAAAAAACGGACGAAGAAAAAGCCGCTGAAGCTGCACAACGCGAACAAGAAGAGCAGCAAGCCGCTGAAGAAAAAATGCAGCAGATGCAAGCTGGAGAACCAAAGGATGATGGTTTGACAGACGAAGAACGCCAGGCAATGGAACAGTGGTTGCGCCGCATACCGGATGATCCGGGTGGCTTATTGCGCAATAAATTTAATTACGAACACTATAAACGCAATCAGGAAATACTGAATGGCGATTGGGAACCGGCAGAAAATGGAGCCGAAGATCGCTGGTAGTGGATACACTTTTTGTACTCACAATATCCAGATTAGACAGTAGAGCACTTTACGGAACATTTTACGGAACCATTAACGGTAGAACGCAATGAAAAAAGCTTCATTTAATTTCCAAAAATACCTCAGCCGCTGCGCAGGTTTTTTGTTAATGATTACCGGGCTCAACGTCTATGCGGGCAACTTGACCGCTAGCGTTGACCGGGATGTGCTGGGACTGGAGGAAACATTTACCCTCGTCCTGCGCTATGACGAGCAAATTAATACCACGCCGGATTACGAATTGCTGCGCAAAGACTTTGATATTTTAAATACCCAAAGCGGCACCCAGATGAGCATTATCAATGGCAATATGGAAGCCTCTACCGAGTGGAAAATTGCACTGGCGCCCAAACGTATCGGTAAACTACTGATTCCGTCATTTACGATTGATGGTGCGATTAGCGATGCCATCGAAATGACGATTGAAGGCAAAAGTAAATCGCCCAAAAACACCGATAACAATGTCACTGTAGAAGTTGAAACCAGCAAAGATACCAGCTACGTACAAGAGCAAATTATTGTCACCCTGCGCCTCTATACCACTGTGGGTCTGAGTGGTGTAGACCTGCAACCACTGCAAGTTAAAGATGCATTAGTGGTTAATATCGATGAAAAACAATACCAAACTAAAATTAATGGCCGCCCGGGTGCCGTGGTAGAAACACGCTATGCGGTATTTCCACAACAAAGTGGCGAATTAATTATTCCCAGCATGCTCTACCAGGTTTCAGTTAATTCAGGCCAGCGCGATCTGTGGGACCGTTTTTATGGCAACAGCCAAAACAATATTTTGCGTTTGCGCACCGATGAACAGCGTATCAATGTGCTGCCTGCCCCCGCATCAGTCAACGCAGGCGATTGGCTGCCCGCACTCAATGTCAGCCTGAGCGAACACTGGAGCACCAGCCTCGACTCCTTAAAAATAGGCGAACCCATTACCCGCAGTATCACCATTAAAGCGGATGGACTTACCGCAGGGCAAATTAATCCCCTGCACTTACCGCCTATTGATGGACTCACTTTTTATAACGACCAGGCACAAACCGACGACCAAAAATCCGCCAATGGTGTAGAGGGTTCGCGTATTGAAACCATCGCCATAGTGCCCACCAAAGCGGGGCATTTCACCTTGCCGGAAATAAAACTCAATTGGTGGGACACAAAAACCAACAGCATCCGCACCGCCACCCTGCCCGCTGTTTCCCTGACAGTTGGACTTGGTGATATGACCCAACTGGCAGCACCGACGAATGAAATTGAAGAACCCACTAGCGTGGATATCAATACCGACTTAAGCACGATTGAACCGCAGCAAACAGTTATTCAGGAGAAAGTGCCTCTCTGGCTATACATCACTAATGCACTTGCATTATTAGTTGCCGCAGTTTTTGCACTGCGTTTTTGGCAAACCAAGCGTGAACTCTCAGCCATTTACGCAACAGAGCGCGATGAACTTAACGAATTAAATCAAAAAGAAACTGAAGCCTGGAATAATTTCAAGCGTACCCTGGCCGATAAAAAATTAACGGGCCTGCGCAAAGCCTTGATTAACTGGGCGCAGGTGTATTGGAAAAATGCATCCATTACCAGTCTGCAAGCAATCGCCGCACAGACACAAGATTCAGCGCTCGCAGATGAACTGCGCAAATTGGACGAAGCGATATTTGGTGCTCACAAGAGCGCACCTGACACTGAAGTACTATTGCAACTTCTGGCCAATCTACGCAAAACCAAACATAAAAAAACGACCGACAACAATAAGTTGCAGCCGCTCTACAGAGTTTAATAAAGACCAGATGACCGCAACTGAACTAAACAGCAGTTGCGGATTTCAGTTTCTGCCCGCTTCGGTTTTAATTGCGATAATACTGTAAACGATCAATCTGGCGATCAAACTGATCGAGCACATGCTCAATGCAGCGGGTCGCCAATTTAAAATAATCGCCTGCCTGGATACTCGGATGATCAACAATTAATTGGGTTTCAATGCAGCGCAAGAGCTGCTGGATTTCCACACGAGATTTATCCGGCCAGGAAGAGTCCACGCTCGATGCAATTTTATTGCGCAAGTGATTGAGTTGGATACGCAATACGCTTGAACACTCACCTTTCGCTGCTACCCCCGTACCTAATGCGCGCACCTGCCCGATATATTCGGCAATCGATAACAGATAGCGCCAATCAGTATCCATGGCATCGCCCGTTATTTTTGAAAGATGGTGGACATCAGCCACATCGTCAATCAGGTACAACAGGTTGGCGATCAGAATATTGTGCTGCTTGAAATTTTTATCGGCATCTCCCTGCAAATAGGTTATTCCCAAGCGGGTCCAGTGGTCTACCAGGCTCGACCACTTAACATTACTGCGTATCCAATCACCAGCTTCATCAAGCTCGCCCATGATCCGCTTAATTTTTATAGCAATTTTTTCTATATCTGGTTTTGCACCAAGATTGCCATTAATAAAACCAGTCGTTAAACCGCGATGCTGTTGCACATAGGTTAATAAAGTACGCAACAGTTTTATATATTCAATACCTTGGGTAAACAACAGGTTCGCTTGACGTTTTTTACGGCTCAATGAAACCATTAGAAACATCAAAAAACCCACTGGAAAAGCCAATAAAATAATCATTAGCGAAACAGGAGTTTCCATAGTGCTACTCCGATTGATGAGTCAATCTATGCAAGTGGTCGGCAATTTCAGCAGCTTGACCGGCGCGATAACTATTTTGATTCGCCAAATCCGCCACTGTTTCTATATGTTTTGAAATTTCACGCGCTGCGATACTCTGTTGACCTGCAGCAACGGCAATTTCATCGATCAATCCAAAAACATCATCAGTTGTTGTTAATATTGACTTTAAAGATTCATCTGCACTGAATACACCTTGCAATGACTTATCTGTTTTTTCTACTACGTTTTTCATACTTACTAACACCTGCTGCATGCTCTCCTGCACACGCGCAATATTGGTTGCAATCTCACTGGCCGAACCTTGGCTGCGTACTGCCAGCGCACGCACCTCATCTGCCACCACCGCAAATCCACGCCCATGCTCACCTGCACGAGCAGCCTCAATCGCGGCGTTGAGTGCAAGCAAATTGGTTTGTCCTGCAATATCGCTGATAATTTGTGACATGGCCGTAACATTGTGCATCAACGTTCCCAACTGGCTAACACGCACTTCCGTTTCACGCGCAAGATTGGCTACTGCACTGACCTCACTACTAGCCCCCGCCAAAGCACCTCCACCGCTTTTACTATAGTCACAGGCTTTGGTTGCTGCATCGCGTGCTGCCACAATACGACTACTGATGTCATCAATGCTGTGACTTATTTCCGTGAT
>NZ_JBRFPI010000283.1:0-5944 GCF_053579595.1 Cellvibrio sp. | reverse complement strand
ATTGGCGATGAACTGGAGCAATTAAAAATTGCACTGGAACCCGATGCGCTCTCGGCACCAGAAGAAGCCTTGGCGCCACTCATTACCACACTGCTCGCCTTTGCCGGATTGATCCACGAAAGCATGACGCGCGGTAGTGGTTGGCATTTTATGGAGATGGGTCGCCGTTTGGAGCGCGCGCTGCAAATCGTCAACACTTTGCGCTCGCTACTCGTGACCGGCTTCGATGAAATTGAACAGGAAACTTTAATTGAATCCAGCTTGCTCTGTGGTGAGGCGTTAATTCCTTATCGCCGTCGCTACCAAAATGGAATACGTATCGATCAGGGATTGGAAATGATTATGCTTAATAGCAAAAATCCACGCTCGTTGATTTATCAACTGACGCAGTTGGAAAACCACTTTGCCGATCTGCCCGACAACCGCGATGAATTTAGCACTGAACATAAATTATTGTTGGAAGCGACTACCGCATTAAAGTTAAGCGATATTAAAACGCTCGCTAAAACCGCCAATGGTATTCGCGGCGAATTGGATCAATTACTTTCGCGTCTGCAATATTTAATTGGCACTGCGGCCAAAGCCATTGGCCAACGCTACTTCGACCACGCTGAAGGGCCGCAATTATTGGTCAAAAATAGTGAATGGCAAGATCAGCTATGAAACAGGTGTTTGCATGAAATACCGGATTAAACACAGCACCCGCTACCGCTATGCGTTATCAGTGAGCAATTGCTATAACCTTGCTTATGTACTGCCACGCTACACAGAAAAGCAGCGTATCGATTCAATCGAGGTAAAAGTCTCGCCACTTGCCACCACACGCAATATGCGCACGGATTATTTTGGCAATCAATTCCTGCAATTTTCAATTGAAAAAGACCACACAGAATTGGATGTCAGCATCACCAGCGAAATCACCATTAAAGATACCGCAATCAATATCAACCTGGATTTCGGCAACCCCTGCACTTACGTGAAATATTTACTGAAGCACAGTAAAGATTGGGAAACCCTGTGCGCACGTGAATTTATGTTGGATTCCCCGATGGTGCAGCAGCATCCTGATTTAGCGGAATATGCAGCCATTTCGTTTCCTGACGACCGCCCTTTTTTATCGGCGGTGATGGAGTTAACCCAGCGGATTTTTACCGATTTTATTTATGACCCGGAATTTTCCGATGTCGCCACGCCACTCGCCGATGTACTTAAACATAAACGCGGCGTATGCCAGGACTTTGCTCATTTTGCGATTGGCTGTTTGCGCTCACTTGGTTATCCCGCGCGCTACGTCAGCGGCTATCTGGAAACATTGCCGCCGCCCGGACAAGAAAAATTAGTTGGTGCCGACGCAACCCACGCCTGGTTCGCCGTTTATTCACCCGGTGAAGGCTGGTATGAGTTTGACCCCACCAATAATAAAATTACCGGCGAACAACACATCACCACCGCATGGGGGCGCGACTACTCCGACGTAGCGCCACTCAAAGGCGTGATCTTCGGCGGAGGCCATTCACCACAATTATTTGTATCGGTTGATGTGCGAAGAATCGACGACGATTTTATTCCCACACAAAGCCAAAACCAAAGCCAAAGCCAAAACTAACACCTACTCGCATATCCTCTCACAAAGGAAAACATTATGAAGCAGATGATTGCTTGCATTTTATTTTCGCTGTTTACACATGCCACGCTCGCACAAAATGATCTTCCCTTTGTACTGCAACTCAAATATTCCCCACTAGGCATTATCGACGCCGATGAGGATGAATTTGATCGCGGCGACCGCAGTTATGAAAAATACGACATGGAATTTGAAAGAACCCTGGGCGCTAAAATTATATTTTCTCCTATTCCCATTTATCTCAGCGTGCAACAAAGTATTACCAATCTCGACAACTCCATGCCCGATGCCAAAGTAGAGACACTTGCCGTTGGCTTTGGCGGTTTGACTTACGACGAATTTGCCTATGACTCAGGAATTTATTTAATGGGGAGCGTAGGTGCAGGGGCAGGCCGATTTAAATTCAAACAACCGGAACTCGATGATTGGGAAGCACTTGTTGAAGGGAATGCTGAAATCGGTTTACGCATACAGGAGCATATGCTGTTAGGTGTGGGTGTGGATTATCAACACTTTGGCGAGCCGGGCGAAAGCAAAGCCAATTTCTGGAATTTATATATCGGAACAGGGTTAACCTTTTAACATGACAACACACATTTCAATTCCACTCAAAGACAGTTACAAATTATTTAATCACGGCCCGGTCAGCATAGTCACCAGTGCGCATGGAAACCAGCGCAATATTATGGCCGCCTCATGGACAATGCCGGTAGATTTTTCACCGGCTAAAGTTGCAGTGGTGATCGACAAAAATACCTACACGCGCGAATTGGTTGATGCCAGTGGTGAATTTGCTTTGCAATTTCCCATGCGAAAAATTGCAAAACTGACGTTAGATGTTGGCGATATATCTGGCCGCGATACAGATAAATTTGCACGCTACGCGATAAAGACCTTTCCCGCCGCACAGATTAGCGCACCCTTGATTGAAGACTGCATAGGTTGGCTGGAATGCAAAGTGATAAAACAAAGTGCAGAGTCGATGGATGTCATCATCGGCGAAGTGGTGGCAGCCTATGCAGACGCCGAACAATTTATTGATGGCCGCTGGCATTTTTCCGCTGATCAGCAAAAACGCAGTATCCACTATATGGCCGGTGGTGAATTTTATATGACGGGCGAAGTGTTTAAGACAGAGAGTAGTTACTCTGAATAAAATACGCAAACGCAAAGCCCGGTATGGGCATTAGTGTTCTGTACTCACACCAATGCGCATAGACTCCGTAATTCCTGCACGAGCAAAAGCTACAGATTTATAGAGTTCTACTCCATCGAATGAAAGCCAATCAAATTGCCTTCAGTATCTCGGGCAAGCGCACAAAAACCATGCTCGCCAATAGCCATTTTTTCCTGAAATAGGCTACCGCCAAATTCTACCGCGCGGGCTGCTTGCACAGCACAATCATCACAGCCAAAATAGACCAGCGTACCGCTACCACCTGACGCGAAGCCTTCCATTTTTACCAGCATGCCTCCCGCACCATAGCTACTCATTGGAGCGTCTTTATCCATTGGAAAAAACCACATATCCATTTCCATTTCTGGAATAGGTGAAGGTATTTTTTCAAGTGTCACTTGAAGCACACTTTCATAAAACGCTTTGGCACGTGTCATGTCTTGTACATAAATTTCAAAATGAACAACCGGATTGCCTTTCATCTTGCTACTCCTATCGTTAATTTTTTACGGTGGATTGAAACACTTACCAACCATAACTAAACCAGCCGGATAGCGCAACCACCCGGGCGCGAGCGGAGTTAATGAAACAGGCAGAATGAGGGGTCAAAAAAAAGGCCCGTTCAATAAACGGGCCAGGGGTCTCAGAGAGACAACACGCAAGACAAATCAATAAAGGGTTTATGCAGACTTTTGCTCCTGGGATTGCGCCATAACTACCGGCAGGAACCAGGTTTCGGCAATTTTGAAATGCAGGTTGCCGATTTCCAACTGCAACTCATCGATATATTCATGCAGGCCGGATTTTAATAATTCATCCAGATCAGCTTCATCTAATTTGTGCTGGATATTGACGATGGATGCCAACACTTTTTCGCTGTTTGGCAATGCCCACAAACATTGCTCAAGCTGTTTTAAGCAGTGGGCAACAGCGCGAGGGAAATCTTCATTCTGCAATAAAAATGTCACTACTGCATTGGCGTTGACGCGATCGCGCACATGTTGGCGATACATTTGGTAAGCACTCAACGAGCGCAGTACGCTCATCCACAAAATATTGTCGTAGGGTTCCAATACTTCTGTACCGCCCGCCGATAAGTGCGGCAAAAGATTGACCAAGCCCGCATCCACAATGCGCGTACTCATATCGGCACGTTCAAGATTGCGGCCAATACGAATTAAATCGTAAGCGTTGTTGTGGCTCATGCAGCCCGCGAGTAAACCGGTAAATTGCTGCACACTGCTGATCACGTGGAGCAAAATAATGCTGCGGTCGCGGCGCGAGGTGACTTTGTCGGCGCGGTCGCGGATGTAGTGATATAAATCGTTAATTAATTCCCAGGCTTCCATCGGCATGGTTTCACGGGTGATGCGCGAATTTTCGCGCGCAAAACTGAGCGAATTAATTAAGGATGCGGGATTCTTTTTATCCGCCAGAATAAAATTGACAACGGTTTTTTCATCGGCAAGTTGGGTATCGCGCTCAAAGTAACTGCCGGTACCGCTGATATCGATCAGCGAACCCCAACCGACACGCACGCCGGCGGGCAGATCCAATAACAAATTTGAATTCACATTCACAAGGCGCGCAATATTTTCGCTGCGCTCCATATAGCGGCCTAACCAATAAATTCGTTCAGCTACGCGTGACAACATGGTTTAGTCCTCCACCACAATCCAGGTATCTTTACTACCACCACCTTGCGATGAATTCACCACATAGGAACCCTTGCGCATAGCAACGCGCGTCAACCCACCGGGTGTTACGCAGTGATCTTTACCCTGCAACACAAAAGGACGCAAATCAATGTGTCGCGGCTCGGCATTACCGTTGGTGAGAATTGGGGCAGTTGATAAGGAAATTAATGGCTGTGCCATGTAATTGCGCGGATCTGCTTTGATACGCAGGGCAAATTCTTCCAGCTCTTTTTTGCTCGCCTGCGGGCCGATAATCATGCCGTAACCACCGGATTCGTTCGCCGGTTTTACGACAAGCTTGTCGAGATTGGCGAGTACATAATCGCACTGCTTTTTATCGACGCATAAATAACTCGGTACATTCGGCAGGATTGGCTCTTCACCTAAATAGTATTTGATCATTGCCGGTACAAAGGTATAAATCACTTTGTCATCTGCAACACCGGCACCCGGCGCGTTGGCGAGTGCAACATTGCCTTTTAACCAGGCGCGCATCAAGCCGCGCACGCCGAGCACTGAATCCGGATTAAACATATCCGGGTCCAAAAATAAATCGTCGATGCGGCGATAAATAACATCGACGCGTTTCAAGCCATCAATACTACGCATATACACGCAGTCATCGCTGTCTACCACCAGGTCGCTACCTTCAACCAATTCCACTCCCATTTGCTGGGCAAGGTAGGAATGTTCAAAATAGGCAGAGTTATAAATGCCCGGTGTGAGCACCACAATTTCTGGACGATCTGCTTCTTTGCGTGGCGATAATGACGCGAGTGTGTCAAACAATTGATTAGGGTAATCCGTAACCGGAACGATATGATGGTTTTCAAATAATTCAGGGAACACGCGCTTGGTTACTTTGCGGTTTTCTAACATATAGGAAACACCGGAAGGCACACGCAAATTGTCTTCCAATACAAAAAATTCGCCTTTGTCATCGCGAATTAAATCGCTGCCGCAAATATGCGACCAGACACCGTAAGCCGGTTTCATGCCAATGCATTCTTTGCGGAAATTCACTGAATCTTCAAACAAATAGGCTGGCACTACTTTGTCTTTGATAATTTTGCGTTCGTTGTAAATATCATTAATAAATAAATTCAGTGCCGTTAAACGCTGGATTAAGCCGCGCTCGGTTTTTTGCCATTCCTTTTGCGGGATAATGCGCGGAATAATATCGAATGGCCACTCGCGGTCGATATTACCTGCGTCGCTGTAAACCGTGAACGAGATGCCCATGGTTTTGATGGCTAATTCTGCAGAGAGTTTTCGATCTTGAAGTTCTTGCCCGGATAAGGAGGCGAGATATTGGGCGAGGTGTCGTGTTTCTGGACGGGGTTGGCCGGGCGCGCTGATCAATTCATCGTAGAAGTGGCCAGAATGATAATTCTGCCAATCTATTTTCATTTCACTCATGGTGACTTCCTTAAGCATGCGCGGCCT
>NZ_JBRFPI010000282.1:0-5948 GCF_053579595.1 Cellvibrio sp. | reverse complement strand
ATATCCAGTTCGTTGGCGTAGACGTAATCAATGCCGAGTTTGGTTTGCAAATAGCGACCGAAGTAATTAAATCCACCCGATAAAATTGCGGTTTTGTAGCCGAGTTTTTTGAGTGATGAAATTAATTTTTCGGCGCCTTCGGTGATGCGCAATTCATCCGCAATTCCCGCGAGTACCGATTCATCCAACCCTTTGAGCAGCGCCATGCGGCGAGCAAAACTTTGTTTGAAATCCAATTCGCCACGCATGGCGGCTTCGGTAATTTCAGCAACTTGTTCGCCTACACCAGCGGCCTTGGCAAGCTCATCGATAACTTCTGCTTCAATCAATGTTGAATCCATATCGAAACATACCAGGCGGCGATTGCGGCGATACACCGTATCGCGCTGGAAGGCGACATCGATATTCAAACGCGCTGACAACTCCATAAAGTCCGCGCGCAGTGCTACTAAATCTGCAGGCATTCCCCGCACTGAAAATTCTACGCAGGCGCTACCCTGATGTTCTTCGCCCGCATCCAAATCGGCGAGTGATACACGGCCAGACAAACGGCTGATGCTGTCGATATTCAAACCGTGTTTGGAAGTCACCGCCGTTAACTCGGCAATCATCGCCGCATCGATTTGGCGCGCGAGCAGCGTAACTATGTGGCGGGTTTTGCCCTGTTGCTCCGCCCAATGCTCGTAGCTTTCGGCGGTGATGGTTTGAAAGCGCACCTGAATACCGAGTGGCTGGGTGGCTTGTTGGATTTGGTCGAGCAGTTGCGCGCGCACATCGGCGGCGATACGCAGCTCAACCAAAATGCCCAGTGCCAAAGTATCGTGGATAACGGCTTGGCCTATATCCAATACACGCGCTTCGCAACGGGCAAGCACATTGGTAATAGCGCGGGTGATGCCGGGCTGATCCTGCCCCGATGCATTAATCAATAAAAGTTCGTTCACAGTGCCTCTCTATAAGGGGTAACAAACATACGTATTGGCCCGGTGCGTGCTAACTTTTACTACCGGTCACCGCCGCATGTACTTGGGGGCGATTGCGCAAAGCGCGCATTCTAGCGGAATTCATGGCCGCTCACAGCAGCTTCCAGACACGAACTGTGCCTTAGCACGCATCGATAACTTAGGCTAGAATGCGATTCCACACGACATATTGCTGCCATTGGGGCGAGCATGTGTCTGACCACCGACCCCGGCAGGAACTGGGGTTGAATCATGAACGCAACATGACGAGCACGGACTTAACAACAAAATGGCATTGATCAATACCTACCGCACCTACCCACAGCTCAGCCTTTGCAGCCTGCTTCTGATCGCACTCGGTGCCTTTGGTGCCTGGGCCTATATTCACAACAGCGAACAAAACCAGCGCGAGCAGATCAGTCACTATGGCCAAGTGCTCGCCAACAGCGCAGCACGGCAAGCTGTAAATGCGACCCTGCAACAGGACTTGGTAAGCCTTCAAGCGATCCTCCTCGAAGTCGGCCAATATCCCAATGTAGTAGGTGCGACCATCCACAATGTGGAAAACCAGCTGCTGGTGCAAAGCGGTTTTAAACCCAACCAGGAAATTAAAGGGCGCCGCTACAATTTTTCAGCGCCCATCGCATTGCACAATAATGTCGCCGGTTATTTGGAGGTGACGCTCGATATGCCAGTACACACCGAGCGTGACTACCGCTTTTTTATGCTGTGGATGGCGGCGGTATTTTTCTCGCTGCTGGTGATCTGGTGGTCGATCCAGCGCCAGTGGTGGTCGCAATTAAAAGATAAATTGCCCACGGCGAGTGAAATAGTCACGGCGGTTGTGGAGAAAATGCCTACGATCAACGAAGCGCCCGAACCCGAGCCGGAATTACCGAAACAAGTATCTGTGCGTTTGAGTTTGGACATTGTGAATATGGGCAAGCTGTACCAACAATTGAACAGCGAAAGTTTTGCGACTGTGCTGCGCCGTTTTGAAAAGCAATTGCAGGGCGTGCTGAATTTATACAGCGGCCAGCGCCAGATGTTATCGGGCGAGACACTCATTATTGATTTCACTGGCGAAGCATTTTACGAATGCAGTTTCCGCGCAGCATGCGCCGCGCAATTGTTGAATAGCTTGGCCGCCAAAAGCCCCAGCCCCCGCTTGCATTTGGCGGCAGCCGTACATGAGTTATCGGCACCGGTAAGTTCCAATAAATCGCTACTGAAAGATTTTGTGGTGCAACATAACAACCATTTAAAACCGGACAAAGGCGAAGTCTTAATTAGCCAGCGTTTGATCGATGGCGATTTGCAGGAGCATCTGGAAATTGTGAGTGATAGCGGCAAGCTGATTGGTTTGAAAGCGCCCTATGCGGCGCTGCTGGCGAAACAGGAAGAGCAACTTGTTGGTGCGACTACTGCCTAGCCGTGTGCGATCTGGATTGCGGTATTCCATCCGGGACACGCCGTAAACCCATCCATGGGGGCTCATCTTCGACATCCATGTCTCAGACGGTCCCGGATAGAACACCGCAATCCAGCTGCAAGATTTTCGCAACATTTTGGATTTGTACTGTCACACACCTGCAACAATTCCATCACATAACCGTCACCGATTAGTCATAGCCTTGCAGTATCGCCCATCGCAAGGTTGTGACTACCATGCTCAACATCGAACAATCCATTACCAATAAATTCCCCGGCTTTACCCAGCAAGCGCCGATAGTACGCAACTCCACGCTCAGTATTCTGCGCAAGCTCACCCACGAGCGCGAGATCAATGCGTTTTTGCGCGAGCATGAAGGCAACCGCGGGATTGATTTTATCGACCGGATTTTTGAATATTTTAATTTCAGTTACAGCATCTCCCAGCGCGAGCGCAACAATATTCCCTCACAAGGGCGGGTGATTATCATCGCCAACCATCCGATTGGTTCACTCGATGGTTTAGCACTGCTGCGGTTGGTAAGCGAAGTGCGCAAAGACGTAAAAATTATCGCCAACGATATGTTGATGGCCTTTGAGCCGCTACACGATTTACTGCTACCGCTCGACAATATGACCCGCGCCGCTTACAAGCAAAGTTACAAAAATATCCTGCAAGCACTCAATAACGACGAGGCGATTATTATTTTCCCGGCGGGCGAGGTATCCCGCGCAAGCCCGACCGGAATTAAAGATGGAAAATGGCAGGCGGGGTTTTTGCACTTTGCGCGAAAAACCAATGCACCGCTGCTGCCGATATTTGTCTCCGCCAAAAATTCAATGCTGTTCTACAGCGCCTCGATGATTTTCAAACCGCTGGCGACCGCCCTGCTCGCGCACGAAATGTTTAATAAACGCTCGGCGGAAATTAAATTCCGTGTGGGTGAGATGATTCCGCACCATGCACTGCAATCGGATCAACTTGCCGATAAAGCCTTAATCAAACGCCTGAAAAAACACGTCTATAAAATCGGCAAGGGCATTTCATCCAAAAAAAATAATGCGCCAGTTTTTGTAACGGAAAAAACTATCGCCCACCCGGAAGATCGCTCCGCGCTGAAAAAAGAATTTAAAACCGCGCAACTAATTGGCAGCACCCGCGACAACCACAAAATCTTTTTATGCGATTACAACCAACACCCGGTGGTACTGCGCGAAGTTGGCCGCCTGCGTGAACAGACGTTTCGCTTAGTCGGTGAAGGTACAGGCAGCCGCCGCGATCTGGACAAATACGATCACTACTATCGCCATTTGGTATTGTGGGACGAAGAAAAGCTGTGTATCGCTGGTGCCTATCGCTTAGGTGAGGCGCACAAATTGATGAAGAAAAAAGGCGCGAACTCGCTCTACACGGCCGAGTTGTTTGATTTCCATTCATCGCTTACTCCCTATTTGGAACAAGGCTTGGAATTGGGCCGCAGTTTTGTACACCCGGATTATTGGGGAAAAGCCAGCCTAGATTATTTATGGCAAGGGCTGGGGGCCTACTTATCTCATCATCCGCAAGTGCGCTATGTATTTGGCCCGGTCAGCATGAGTGCGCACTACCCCAAAGTGCTGCGCGATTTATTAGTGTTTTATTACGAGCGTTACTACTCAGTGAAAAATGCGAATGATGAAAACCTTGCAGAAGGCAATCACCCGCATGAAATTGATGAAGACGTATTAATCGATTTACAGCACCGCTTCGCCAAACTCGATAGCGAACAGGGCTTTGAATTGCTGCAAGAAGAGTTTAAAAAACACGATTGCAAAATCCCCGTGCTGTTTAAACAATACGCAAGCCTGTATGAAGAAGGCGGCTATCACTTACTCGCGTTCAGTGTGGACTCAGAGTTTGGCAATTGTGTAGACGGATTATTTATGGGCGATCTAACTTGTATGAAAGAAGCAAAACGGAGCCGCTATTTAAAACCCACTCAATTAACCGAGTAACCAAACTCTTCCGGCTGAAACCAGTAACGGGGATTTAGATAATTAGTGTCGTTAGGTAAGAGCGGATTAGGGATATGTAAAATAACGCCATTTACAAGGGTTTTATTTAATGGAAATACATGACTGGTGAGTGGGTGGTTTTTCATATACAAGAGAAACTCGCCCTCATCGATCATTTTTTCCAAACCTCTCTCAATCCATTGAGCTAGCTCTTCATTGCCCGGTCTAACAAAAAAGTACACCGCAAACGGATAATGTAAAATCAACGTTTTTTGTTCAGTCAGCTCAGGGTATGACTTAGTACGTTCAATTAATTCAGGCACAGCCTCATAATAGCCTCGCGGAAAATAATCACAACGCCTCGCTACCACTTGCTGATACAGCCCTTCTAATACAGCCACTTCAGTTACTCGCAAGCCAGCAGAACGCATGATATCCACATCAGGCCAATCCAGCCCTTGGCATGCAAGCAAATGCCTTAACTCTGCACCATGTTTAACGCTGTCAAATTCACCTTGCCTATCAGTGCGGATAATAAAACGACGATATCCGATTAAACCTCTATCCAATGGTATACGAATAGCACGCAGTTTTTGCTCACGCTCAATACTGGTGCCCATCCAATATACATCAATCATTGTCCCTCGATTTAATTCGCGAATAGCTCGCCCTTGCTCCATGATGCTAGTCTCGCGCAGTTCAGGGATATCTCTCCCGGCAGCTCCTTTGGCAAGCGCTTGGCGCAGTAACTGGGTGTAGTAGTCTTGTGCAACACGAGAATCAGGTTGAGGTTTGGGTATGTTCACAACCGATGACACGGCACTATCAGAAAGTGCATACACCAGAATGACTGATAAGCAAAATCTCGTTACTGACATTAACCCAGCCTCTTTGTAAAAATAGATACGTTGCATCCTGTCCGCGCCACAATAATCATTTCTAGAGGGATAGGGATGACAGTCATCACACGTCAAGTTATCGCCTAAAGTCACTTGGTTGAAACCAGTAGCGCATATCCTCTTGGTTAGAAAAGTTAGGCAAATAATAATTTGGAATTAGCAGTATGCGATTTACATTAACATTACTTAGTGGAAATGCACGGCTGGTATGCTCATGCTGCTGCATGTGAGCTAACAGTTCACCATCATCAATCATTTTTTCCAAACCTTCCTGTAACCACAGCGCCAGCACTTTATTATCTTTATGCACAAAAAAATAGGCGGCAAAAGGGTAGTGTAAAATCAGAGGTTCATAAACCATCAAATCCGGGTATAACGCTGCGCGCCTCGCCAGTTCAGCTTTCGCCTCATTAAATCCGCGCGGGAAATAGTCACAACGTCCAGCAGAGAGCTGCTTAAATAAACTCTCGTAATTAACACTGGTAATCAGGTTTAAATGCGCCGCTCGTAGTACATCGGTATCCGCCCATTGCGCGCCCTGACACGCTTTTAAGTGCGCCAAATCTTGCACTGTGTTTATCGAATCAAATTCTGCAACGCGCTCTTTACGAATAATAATCTGGCGATACCCAAGCAAGCCACGCTCAAGTGGGATGGGTAC
>NZ_JBRFPI010000281.1:0-5996 GCF_053579595.1 Cellvibrio sp. | reverse complement strand
CATCGAGCGCGGTGTTGCTTATTATGTAACTGGAGCGATTTCAGCTGCCGATCGCGCTGCAATTACCGCACTATTACATGACCGTATGGTCGAAACCGTATTTGATCGCCTTGAAGCCGCAGAGCAATTATTTGTATCCCAAGCTCCGGCTCCGCAAACCTCGGTAGATATCCTCGGCGGTGGTCGCGGTGCGTTGGTCGCCGCCAACAAATCCCTCGGTCTGGCATTGGCCGACGACGAAATCGACTATCTTGTTGACGCCTTTAAAACCCTCGGTCGCAATCCCATCGATGTTGAATTGATGATGTTCGCCCAGGCCAACTCCGAGCACTGCCGCCACAAGATCTTCAATGCGTTCTGGACTATCGACGGCGTAGAACAAGAGCGCAGCCTGTTCAAGATGATCAAAAACACCAACGAAGTTGGCGGTGAAGATGTGCTATCGGCCTATGCCGATAACGCTGCGGTTGTTGTTGGCCACGAAGCAGGGCGCTTTTATCCCAACCCGGATACCAAGGCCTACGAATACACCCAGCAACCGATTCATCTATTAATGAAGGTTGAGACGCACAACCACCCAACGGCGATTTCCCCGTTCTCGGGTGCCGGTACTGGCGCTGGTGGTGAGATCCGTGATGAAGGTGCAGTAGGGCGCGGTTCCAAGCCCAAAGTGGGTTTGAACGGTTTTACTGTATCCAACCTGCAGATCCCCGATTTCATCCAGCCGTGGGAGCAGAACTACGGCAAGCCAGGTCGCATTGTGACCGCGCTCGATATCATGCTCGACGGTCCTATCGGTGGTGCTGCGTTCAACAACGAGTTTGGTCGCCCGAATATCTGCGGCTACTTCCGTACCTTTGAAGAAAACTTTGACGGCGAGCGTCGCGGTTATCACAAGCCCATTATGCTGGCCGGTGGCTACGGCAATATCAAAGCCGAACATATCGAAAAACCGCCGTTTGCAGCGGGTTCCAAATTAGTCGTGCTCGGCGGCCCAGCCATGTTGATCGGTTTGGGTGGTGGTGCGGCATCATCTATGGCTTCCGGCTCTTCATCAGAAGATCTGGATTTCGCTTCTGTACAGCGCCAAAACCCGGAAATGGAGCGCCGCTGTCAGGAAGTGATCGACGCCTGCTGGCAATTGGGCGATAAAAACCCCATCGCCTTTATCCACGATGTGGGTGCGGGTGGTTTATCCAACGCCTTCCCTGAATTGGTGAAAGATGGCGGCACTGGCGGCAAGTTCGAGCTGCGCAATGTGCCCAACGATGAGCCGAGCATGAGCCCACTGGCGATCTGGTGTAATGAATCGCAAGAGCGCTACGTATTGGCGATTAAGCCTGCGGATCTGCCGCGTTTTGAAGCCATCTGCCGACGCGAACGCGCAGCCTATGCGGTAGTGGGTGAGGCGACCGACGAGAAACATTTATTGGTTAACGACAAACATTTCGATGCAAAACCGGTCGATCTGCCTATGTCTGTACTGTTTGGCAAACCGCCCAAAATGCATCGCAGTGCCAATAAACACCAAGCAGCTACTCATGCGTTTACGACCGATGGTATCGCGTTAAATGATGCCGTAGAGCGTGTGCTTAAACACCCGGCCGTAGCGAGCAAAAACTTCCTCATCACCATCGGCGACCGCTCGGTTACCGGCATGGTGGCGCGCGATCAAATGGTCGGTCCATGGCAGGTGCCGGTTGCTGACGTTGCGGTGACTACCGTGAGTTACGACAGTATCAAAGGCGAGGCTATGAGTATGGGCGAGCGCACGCCGCTGGCACTGCTCGATGCCCCCGCATCTGGCCGCATGGCGATTGCTGAAGCCATTACCAATATCGCCGCGACCCGCATTGAAAAGTTGTCCGATGTAAAACTCTCTGCCAACTGGATGTGCGCTGCTGGCCACAAAGGCGAGGACGAAAAACTCTATCGCACTGTGCAAGCCGTTGGTATGGAACTCTGCCCTGAACTCGGCATTACCATTCCGGTGGGTAAAGATTCCATGTCCATGCGCACGGCCTGGAAAGACGGTGGCGAAGACAAAGCCGTAACCGCTCCTTTGTCGTTGGTTATTTCTGCGTTCGCACCGGTAGTGGATGTTCGCCAAACCCTGACGCCGCAACTCAGAACCGACAAGGGCGATACTGAATTGCTGCTGCTCGATTTGGGTAATGGTAAAAATCGTTTGGGCGGATCAATTCTGGCACAGGTTTATAACCAACTGGGCGATGTTCCTGCCGATCTGGATTCGGGTGCGCAACTCAAAGGCTTCTTTAATGCGATGCAAGCGAGCCTTGCCGCAAATGAATTGCTCGCTTATCACGACCGTAGTGACGGTGGTTTATTTACCACGCTCGCTGAAATGGCGTTTGCCGGACACACAGGTGTTAGCGTCAATCTGGATGGTTTGGGTGCAGATGTGTTGGCCGTTTTATTTAACGAAGAAGCCGGTGCAGTTGTGCAAGTAGCGCGCGCAAATTCTGCTGCAGTGCAAGCGCGTTTTACTGCGGCGGGCGTTAGTGTGAAAGCGATTGGTAGCTTGAATGCACATGACGCATTGGTCATCGCGCAAGGCGCGAATACCTTGTTCAATCAACCGCGTGCGCAATTGCAATCGCTCTGGGCAGAAACCAGCTATCGCCTGCAAGCCTTGCGCGATAACCCGGCCTGCGCCAAATCAGAATTCGACGGCATCTTGAAAACAGATCCGGGCTTGAGCGTAAAACTCAGTTACGACATCAACGAGAATATCGCTGCGCCGTTTATCAACACTGGCGTGCGTCCATCCATCGCCGTATTGCGTGAGCAAGGCGTAAATGGCCATGTTGAAATGGCAGCGGCATTTGATCGCGCCGGCTTCAATGCGGTCGATGTGCACATGAGCGATCTGCTCTCTGGCCGTGTATCGTTGGAAACCTTCAAAGGCTTGGTGGCTTGCGGCGGTTTCTCTTACGGCGATGTGCTCGGTGCAGGTGAAGGTTGGTCAAAAACCATTTTGTTCAACAACAAAGTGCGCGATGAATTCGAAGGTTTCTTTCACCGCAACGACACCTTCAGTTTGGGTGTGTGTAACGGTTGCCAGATGATGGCGAATTTGAAAAATATAATTCCCGGTGCCGATCACTGGCCGCGTTTTGTGCGCAATTTATCTGAACAATTTGAAGCGCGTTTCAGCTTGGTTCAAGTACAAGAGTCGCCGTCAGTATTGTTCAAAGGTATGGCCGGTTCGCATATGCCAGTGGCGGTTGCGCACGGTGAAGGTTATGCCGAATTTGCTAATGCTGATGCTCTGAAAGTATGTAATGAGAGCGGCACGGTTGCGATGCGTTTTATCGACAACAATCTCAACGCTACTGAAACCTATCCTGCCAACCCGAACGGCTCGCCCCTTGGGATCACCAGTGTGAGCAGTAAAGATGGCCGCACCACTATCATGATGCCGCACCCTGAGCGTGTGTTCCGCGCAGTAAGCAATTCATGGAAGCCGGACGATTGGAAAGATGATGGTGCCTGGTTGCGTTTGTTCCGCAATGCGCGGGTGTTTGTGGGTTAGCATTAGGGTTATTGCAGCTAGCCTACAAAATATTACAAACATAACCGGGAGGCCTTAGTCTCCCGGTTTGTTTTTGTGCTTCAATAACTTACATTCTTCTGGCAGCTTTGTTATGGTCTGCCAACCGCGATGCCCGGCAGGCATCCGCTGAACCCTAAATTACGAATAACGTCTTATAAAAGCCTGCGGGCTAATCCGCTGAATGTTTGAATTGATATACAGGTAGGTAAGCCATGAAAACGTTATTGAAACGCACTGCATCCAAATTCGTGCTCCTTGCACTGGCTGCCAGTTTGGTCGCCGGTTGCTCGATCACTAAAAAACATGAAAAAGACGCCCAGGTTAAAGCCGATAAAGCAGGTCTTGCGGCGGTTGAAAAATCCCGTTTTGACGGCACGTTTATTGCGCCGGGTGCGCAGTTTTCGCAGTACAAAAAACTGTTTGTTGAGCAGTTAAACCTGAGTGAGGTAAAAATCCGCAAGCAGTCATCCAGTAATCTCATCGATGATACGCCTTGGGAATTAAACGATGCTGATCGTCGCTATTATCAAGAACGATATACCGAAGCATTGATGAATAATTTAATTGCTGATGGCACCTACGCCACGGCAATGCAAGCGGGTCCCGACGTGCTAACGGTATCGGCCAAAGTCGTGGAGATTGCTCCTCTGGGGAGTAAAGATGATATGAAAGGGCGCCCAACCAATGTGAAGGTTTACAGTGAAGGCATGGGCACTATGATGTTGGAAATTTCGCTTTACGATTCTGTTTCAGGAAAGCCTTTGGCTATTATTACCGACCAGCGTGATCTGGGGCGGATTTGGGAAGAGAATAATCGTGTGACCAATAATGTGCAGGTGCGCCTGGCGTTTAACCAATGGATGAGTAAATTGCGCAAAGAGTTGGACAAAGCGTCGGGCCGTTAATCGCTGCAAGTGTATTTCGATTAATTCTGCGAATTGAAACTGAGTCAATAAAAAAGAGGAAAACCCGCAAAGGTTTTCCTCTTTTTTTGTGCAAAAAAATTCCTGAGATTATTTCAAATCGTCGAGATATTTTTCCGCATCCAGCGCAGCCATACAACCTGAGCCAGATGAGGTAATCGCTTGGCGGTAAATGTGGTCAGCCACATCACCTGCTGCAAATACACCTTCAATGCTGGTTTGGGTGGCGTTGCCTTCCAGGCCGCTTTTAACTTTGATGTAACCATCTTTCATAGTCAGTTGGCCTTCAAAAATATCGGTATTGGGTTTGTGGCCAATCGCGATAAATACACCGGCGACATCAATCTCCTGGGTTGCACCATCTTGGGTACTTTTCAGGCGCAAACCGGTCACACCGGAATCATTGCCCAGCACTTCATCCAACTGGTGATTCCAAATCACTTTGATATTGCCGTTAGCCACTTTTGCCATGAGTTTGTCTTGCAAAATCTTTTCTGATTTCAGCTTGTCGCGACGGTGAATCAGAGTGACTTCGCTGGCGATGTTGGACAAATACAGTGCTTCTTCCACGGCAGTATTACCGCCGCCAACAACGGCAACTTTTTGGTCGCGATAGAAGAAACCATCACAGGTGGCACAGGCACTCACGCCTTTGCCCATATAGGCTTCTTCTGACGGCAGACCTAAATACTGCGCAGAGGCGCCAGTGGAAATAATGAGCGCATCGCAAGTATAAGTATTGGAGCCAATCAATTTGAAGGGGCGTTCGGTCAATACCGTTTCGTGAATGTGGTCAAAAATAATCTGGGTATCAAAACGCTCGGCGTGTTCTTGCATTTGCACCATCAAATCCGGGCCTTGCAGATCGTGTACGCCACCGGGCCAGTTTTCTACTTCGGTGGTGGTGGTCAATTGACCGCCCTGTTGCATACCGGTAATCACTACGGGTTTGAGGTTGGCGCGCGCGGCGTAGATAGCGGCGGTGTAACCGGCGGGGCCGGAGCCGAGGATAATCAGGCGATGGTGTTGTACGTCACTCATAAGAGATCCTTGAATTTGATGCAATAAATAGGAAGGTTGCAAAGGGGTTTTGCCAATGTGGGGGCATGATAGGCGAATCGCAATAGCCGTGCAAAATTGTATGGCTCAATGCGCGGTATTGGGTTTGGCTATGTGTTTGTTTATTGAGCGGTGGTAGAGCGCCCCGGGTGCCTTAGCTTGCTTTGGTGCCGAGCGTGGACAGGCGGCTACCCCATTCCTGTGCATTATGGCTTTGTAGTAACTGTTCAAATGCCATGGGCGACAGGGGCCTTGAAAATAAATAGCCTTGTAACAAATCGGCACCATAATCGCGGCAGACACGTGCCTGTTCGCGGGTTTCCACGCCTTCTACCACCACGGTTAAATCCAGGCTTTTGGCAAACACGATCATGGCGCGCAAGATGCGGCAGTCGGCCGCGTTATCGGGTACACCCTGAATAAATTTTCGATCAATT
>NZ_JBRFPI010000280.1:0-6024 GCF_053579595.1 Cellvibrio sp. | reverse complement strand
CTACACCAAAACCACACACATAATCTGCTGCATCGGCGATGGGAATTTGCGTTCCAGATTTTCCAATCGCAATCACTAATTCAAGTTCATGCTCAACCTGTTGCGAAAAATGCGGATAAATAAAATCCGTATTGTTTTGTGCCAGTGCGCTTTGTGGTTTAAAAAAGAAAAACGGCGGTTCGCGCTCAGGATCATGGCCCATTTCGCGCGCGTGCTCGGCGTAGTTGCGGCCGATGCAAATAATTTTATTAACGGGGAATTGTTCGGGCGACAGCGAACCATCGGTATTGCAGACAGGTAGGGTGTAGCGGGTAGGCATAAATCAATTCTCCTTGTGATAGTGTGAGGCAAATTAGCTGGGTAGGTTAGACGCGTCGCTCACTACGCAGCGATTGCGACCATTAGCTTTGGCTTGGTACATGGCGATGTCCGCTTGTTTGAGTAAGCTGGTAACTGAGCGTGAATCATCATTAAATAATGCGATACCAATGCTGGTGGTAATATGGCAGCGGGCGTCATGTAATAAAAAATCCCGCTCAAATAGTTCCAGCATTTTTATGCCGATTAATAATGCCTGATGTTTTGCTGTGTCCACTTCCTGGCTTAATTGTTCGGACACTACCAGGAATTCATCGCCGCCAAAACGCGCGAGGGTATCGCTATCGCGGATTCCTGACGACAAGCGCTGGGCAATTTGTTGCAGCAACAAATCGCCGTTGTCGTGGCCGTAATTGTCATTCACGTATTTAAAATTATCGAGATCAAGAAACAACACCGCGCAATATTGGCGATGGCGCTTGCAACCGGCCATCGCCTGTTGGATACGGTCATTAAGCAGGCGGCGATTGGGCAACTGGGTGAGTGGATCATAGAATGCCATTTGGCGGATAACGTCTTCTGCCTGCTTGCGTTCACCGATATCGCGCGAGCAACCCTGGGCACCGGCGAATTCACCGACTGGTGTAAAAAAAGTGCGCACGGCAGCTTCAGTGCAAATCATCTGGCCATTTTTATGTTGCAAATCAAAGCGTGCAATGGAATCGCGATAACCATTAAATTCGCCGCGCCGCGCGGCTGCAAGCACATGTGCATATTGGGCGTAGGCGCGCTCATGATCATTCGGGTGCAACACAATGCTCATATTTTGATTAAGCAGTTCCTCTGGCGTATAGCCCAGTAATTTTGTTACAGACGGGCTGACGTAAGAAAAACAATTCTGTGCATTCACCGTCCACACCCAGTCAGTCATATTACTGGTGAGCAAATCGACTTGCTGCTCGCGCTCTTTCAGCGCGGTATTTTGCGCGGCAATTTTTCGTGCGAGGGTTTTGTTGTGATGCAGCAAAACACCAATAATGATTGCGCCCAAACCTCCACTGAGCAGCAAAATCCAGCCCCAGGAGATTACCGGTATTTCTTCACGATTAATCCATTTCTGGGTGATAGCCGTCATTTCCTCCGGCGTGATTTGTGCGAGTGCATCATTAATATCCTTGAGTGCAATTTTATTTCCGCGCGCTACAGCGGCGTGCACACTGCGCGAGTAGAGCACACTGAGTACGCGAAATTTGTCGGGGGTAGTGAGCCGCTCAAGGTAGTACATACCCACCGGATAATCGGCAACAAATGCATGGATATCACCGCGCGTAGCTGCCTCCACCAATTGTTCATTATTGTTGTACAGGCGCACTTTCAAGTGCGGATAATGCGTGGTTAAAAATTCTTCTTCATAACCTGCTGCAATCACACCTATTTGCACACTATTAAGATCGGTGATATCGAGCGCGTTGGCCAATTTTTTATTATCGACAAACAGCGCACCGCGCAATTGCAACAACGGGTTGGAAAATTCAAGATAAGTTGCACGCTCTTCTGATCGCAGTAAACCACCGTGGATATGCAATTGGGAGTCACGCACTTTATGCAGGGTGTGTTGCCAATCGAGCAATTCAAATTCAATCGGGCGCTGCATTTTTTGGCCGAGCAAGCGCCAGATGTCAATAATTAATCCATCCGGTTCACCCTGCTGGTTGCGAAACGCCAACGGCGCCCAGCGGTGATCCTGCACCACATACACACTGTTTGCTTGCGGTGTCAGATTGATTGGCTCGGCTGATGTTGTCTGCACCAGTGCACCAGCAGTCAAAAAAGCCAGGCAAGCAATCACTAACCCATGTAAAAAATACGTTTGCATTAGTGTTAGTGCTACACCTCGTTGAGGTAAGTGTTTTTAAGCTTCACGTAATTATTGGCCGAATATAAAAAGAACGATTTTTCGGTTTCCTTGAGCGGGCGGATTTGTTTTACCGGTGTGCCCATATACATAAAACCCGATTCGAGCCGCTTGCCCGGCGGCACCAGCGAACCGGCGCCAATGACCACCTCATCTTCCACTACAGCTCCATCAAGGATAGTCGAACCTATGCCAACCAATACGCGGTTGCCAATGGTGCAGCCATGCAGGCAAACAGAATGGCCGACGGTGACATCGTCACCAATGATTAATGGATGACCGGCGGGGTTGTAATCACTCGCGTGGGTGATGTGCAGTACCGAGCCGTCCTGCACGCTGGTGCGCGCACCTATGCGGATTTTGTGCATATCGCCGCGGATCACTACGCAAGGCCAGACGGAGGCGTCATCGCCAAGTACCACATCGCCAATGACGACGGCGGATTCATCGACAAATACTCGCGCACCTAATTGTGGTGAGTGGCCTTGGTAATGTCTTATCGCGCCCATAGATATGCTCCTGAAAACCCTGATCATTAATAGGTGTAGAAATCGATGGGTGTATGATACGTCAAACCCCGCCCCATTTTCGCCCCACGGAGCAAGCCGCATGACCAACCCGCTATTAGCAAACCATACATTGCCCCCTTTTTCTGCCATCGCCGCCGAGCATGTAACCCCGGCGATTAGCGAATTAATTGAGCAGGGCCGCGCACAGCTTGCGCAGCTGCTCGCCGATTTACCTACTCCGAGTTGGAACACCTTGGTTGCGCCACTGGAAGAGCAGGGCGATAAACTGGATCAAGCCTGGGCGCCTGTCAGTCATTTAAATTCGGTTGCCAACAGCGAAGAATTGCGCAAAGCCTATACCGAAAGTGTCGCACTCCTGACCGACTACTCGACCGAATTCAGCCAGAACGAAGCCCTTTATAAGGCCTATCAACAGCTGGCCGACAGCGACGAATTTGCACAGCTGCCGCAAGCGCAGCAGCAAACGATCAATAACGCACTGCGCGATTTTCCTTTAGGTGGTGCCGCGTTGAATCATGAGAATAAAAAACGCTTTGGCGAATTTCAAAAGAGCCTGTCGGAACTTGCTACACAATTTTCCAATAATGTATTGGATGCAACCCAAGCCTGGTTTAAACAATTTGATAACGCAGACGCGCTGGCGGGACTGCCTGAATCCGCACTTGCGCAAGCGGCGCAGGCAGCAGCACAAAAAGAACTGCCGGGTTACGTGATCACACTTGATTTTCCGTCTTACTACGCAGTGATTATGTATGCTGATAATCGTGCACTGCGTGAAGAAATTTATACTGCTTATGTGACTCGCGCATCAGCCACAGGTAAAAAGGCGGACGGCAGTTCAGCAGCAGAGTTCGACAATACTCCATTGATTGCTGAAACACTCACCTTGCGCCATGAACTTGCACAGCTGTTGGGTTTTGCAAATTATGCCGAGCGCTCACTGGCGAGCAAGATGGCGGAATCACCTGCACAGGTGCTGCAATTTTTAACGGAGCTTGCGCAAAAATCCAAACCCTATGCCGAACGCGATTACGCAGAATTGCGCGAATTTGCAGCGCGCAATGGCTGTGCGGATGTGCAAGCCTGGGATACTACTTATTACAGCGAAAAACTGCGCGTGGAGAAATACTCTGTGTCGCAAGAAGAATTGCGCCCCTATTTTCCGGCGGAGAAAGTTATCACCGGTATGTTTGACGTGGTGCAGCGTTTGTTTGGGATTGAAGTAAAACAGATTGCCGAATTTGATACTTACCATCCTGACGTGCGCTTTTATCACATCTTCAAAAATGGCGCGCAGGTAGCCAGTTTTTATCTCGACCTGTTTGCCCGCGATAAGAAAAAAGGCGGAGCCTGGATGGCCGATTGCCGCGTGCGCAGGAAAACCGCAACGGGTGTGCAATTACCGGTCGCCTTCTTAACCTGCAACTTTACACCGCCGGTGGGCACTACGCCGTCGCTGCTCACACACGATGAAGTCACCACACTGTTTCACGAATTCGGTCACGGCTTACACCATATGCTGACGCAAATTGATGTGGCCGCCGTGAGTGGAATTAACGGCGTCGCTTGGGATGCCGTTGAGTTACCCAGCCAATTTATGGAGAACTGGTGTTGGGAGCCGGAGGCGATTCCATTAATTTCCGGTCACTACCAAACCGGTGAGCCGCTACCACAACACTTGCTCGATAAAATGCTCGCAGCAAAAAATTTCCAATCCGGTTTGCAAATGATTCGCCAGATTGAATTTTCACTGTTCGATTTCCGCTTGCACGCTGAATACAATCCGGACGCGCCAAAATCCGCGCAGCAAGTATTAAATGAAGTGCGCGATCTGGTCGCGGTTATTCGTCCTCCTGTGTTCAATCGCTTTGAAAACAGCTTCAGCCATATTTTTGCGGGCGGTTATGCGGCCGGATATTACAGCTACAAGTGGGCGGAAGTATTATCGGCCGATGCCTACTCGCGTTTTGAAGAGGAAGGCATTTTTAATGCGCAAACGGGCGAGAGCTTCCTGCAGGAAATTTTGCAACAAGGTGGTAGCAAAGCGCCGATGGAACTGTTCAAAAATTTCCGCGGCCGCGAACCTGAAATAGATGCGCTCTTGCGTCACAGTGGCATCACCGGGGAGGCAGCCTGATGGCCTACAGTACTACACGCCGATTTGTCGCAGGCGCGGTTTGCCCGCGCTGTTCAGAAATGGACAAGCTGGTTGTCTATAACGACGGAGGCAAAGATTATCGCGAGTGCGTCGCCTGCGGCTATAAAGAGGAGATGCACTTCAAGCCCGTTGCACGGGAGCTGGAAACGCGGGTCAACCAAACAGAAGCAGACAAAAAAGACGCCGTTCAAGTTATCAATATCCTGCCTTTTGAAAAGCCCGATCACTAGATCGGGCTATTTCGACATCTCTACTTCCGCAGCAGAGTCCTGTAGGCGGACCAAAAAAGTTGCTAATGAATTTATTTTTATTAGCAAAAATGTATTGTCGTCATCTCGCTGCTTTACGGCCTGATAGCTATTCTCTGTTATGTTCCCTGCACAATTCGCTTTTTTACTAATTAAAAACCCTTTTAAAGTGCTACCGGCGAGTTATTTTATGCGCCAATGTGTGGCCTGACGTAACAATTCCTAACTTTTGTGTGCCAATGCGAGTCAATTTGTTGTAGTCAATATGAACATATGATACTTGTATTCAACCATGCTGACGCTACGAGCTACTTTTTAAGTCATAAATACAACACGGCAATGGTAATAAGGAGACGAGCCACAGTGCTCAGTGTGACCAGATCATCTTGCTGACAAGGTGAATCCGGATTGATTGTCCCAGCTCCCGGGACGATTAAACCGGTATGCAGTACCGATAAAAATCCTGACCATAATTAATCCAATGGAGAGCTCCATGAACACAAGAGCACATTTCAAAAAGAAACTCATCGCAAGTGTTATCGCGTCTACCGTCGTCACTGGTTTCAGTGGTTATTCAGTCGCACAAGATGAAGTTGTTGAAGAAGTAACTGTTACCGGTATTCGCGCTTCCTTGGAACGCGCAATGGACACCAAGCGCAATTCCGCTGGTGTGGTTGACGCGATCAACGCTGAAGACATGGGTAAATTCCCCGACACCAACCTTGCAGAATCTTTGCAGCGCATCACCGGTGTATCTATCGACCGTACTAATGGTGAAGGTTCGCGCATTACTGTTCGCGGCTTTGGTCCTGATTACAACATGGTGACCCTGAACGGAAGAACACTGCCAACCGG
>NZ_JBRFPI010000279.1:0-6064 GCF_053579595.1 Cellvibrio sp. | reverse complement strand
GTTTTTTAAGCGTATCTCAGATGTCTACGATGAAGAATATCGCATTGCGATGACTGAATCAGAAGGCGACGAAGCCTATGCGTCTTTACCAGAAATGCATCGTTTCGAAGTGCCTAAAAAATGCCATTGGACGGATGTGCGTGAAAAAACCACAAACGTAGGGCAGGCTATAGAAAAAGCACTGCGCGGTATTGAACAGGCAAACCAGGAATATTTATACGGAATATTTGGTGATGCTCAATGGAGCAATAAAAACAAGCTGTCAGATAAATTACTCATTGATTTGATTGAGCACTTTTCTCAATACACGCTGGGTAATGAAAACGTAGACCCCGATACCGGTTCTTATCGCATTACCTTTTAACGACTTCACCGAATTAATTCGCAACATGGTATCGGCATCGATTTTTCCGAGGTTGAACGCTGTTTTCGCAATGCCTTTTAATCCTGCCAGGGCGAGGTTGATACTGTTAACTGCGTAACCTGCTTCGGTAAACGCGGAGCGAATCAGATGCACTTTTTCAAACGTCAAAGTACTCCAGTCGAATCGCTCGATAGGTTTTTGGTGGCCCAGAATGGATGCGCACTGATGCAACAATGTTTTCATTGATTTTCTTCCTGTGGGTGCCAGGCTATCCAAATAAATTGCATAGGCTGATTTAATTTCCGCTTTGAATGTCGATGTAGAAAGTTTGGTTTTCACTGCATGAGTAGCCATAAGGCCTCCTGTTTAAAAGTAATAGAAATCCCGCGATCAATGTGCTTGATCAGGTATAAGTTGATGTGTGAAATGGATTAGAGCGAAGGGAAGGGCACTAGCGGTTTAATGCACATTAAACCGAGTAAAGAATTCCTGGGAATGATATATGCCTGAGATTTTTTACTCTTTGAGTGCGATAAGGCTTAGGGTGGGGCGCTCTGGGGGGGGGGGCAGTTGAGGCTTAAGTGTACGGAAGTATTCCGTACATGTTGATCTAGGGCTGGTTATGGTTGTATTATGACTGTACGGAATGCGTCCGTACAATTTCACTGTGCACGAGGTATCCCATGGCTACATCCCGCTTAGATATGCGCCTTGATGAGCAAATTAAGGCTAAAGCTGAAAAAGCCTCAGTATTGCTAGGCCATAAAAGTCTGACTGATTATGTGGTTAGTGTACTAAATGAAAATTCGACCAAGGTCATAGCTCAATATGAATCTATGACGGTAGAAAATAATGTTTTCGATAGATTTATGGATGCATGTAATAAGGCCAGCAAACCTAATGCAGCGCTGACAAGCGCGATTCAATTTGCCAAAAAACAGGGATTTAAGTGAGCTATACAAAAGAGTTTGTAGGCTTGGATAAAACAATCCATGACAGAGAGTCTTTTGATTGTGGCGAGCCGGAATTAAATAGCTTCATTCGAAGCCATGCTTCAAGACTTATGGATGCGGGCATCAGCAAAACGATGGTGTTGCCTGCATCCTTATCTTTACCGAATGGAAAAGTGCCTATCTGTGCGTTTTATTCCATTGCGCCATCATTAATGAAGCGTGAAGACTTACCCGAAGGGATCGCTAAAAAACTACCTCGTTATCCTATCCCAGTATTTCTTCTCGCGCAGTTGGCTGTGCATAAGGAATTTAAAGGTGTGGGGTTGGGGAAGGTTGCTCTCGTGAATGCGCTTGAATATTTCTACAACATTAGCGCTCATATGCCTGCACATGCTGTGGTGGTGGATTACCTCAATAAAAATGCAGAGAGTTTTTATTTAAAGTATGGCTTCAAGGAGCTGTGTAAATACAACGAGCGCTCCCGATTGTTTATCCCCATGAAACAACTGTCTGAGTTATTCAAATAATTTTTTTTCCGTTGTTTACGAATTTTTATTTTTGACAAGTTGTTTAATAACCAAAATTTTTTTCTCGGTTAATTCCGGTGTGTTGAGTGTAATTTCTTGAAAATCATAGATAGTACAAAGGCATAAGAATGATGTATGTCTGAGATAATCTTCAGCGACTATTGAGGTTGCGCTTCTTACAGAAAATCAAGTTCGTTGCTGGTTTTGTAAAGGTCTTGCAAAGCAGTTGTTTTATCTACTGCCTGACCTATCGCCTTTTCAAGAAATTCTGAATAAGTTGTCAGTATGAGTATTTCACCTGATGGCTGCTCAAGAATAAAAAATGGGGCTTGATCAACGTTGAATTTTTTGGCTAATAGCATGCCAGAAGAATTGCTGTCGCGCTCGTCAGCGATGACAATACTATTAATGATTCCGATATGACCGGATGCCTCCAACTTATGAAGCATTTCCGCGCATTTTTTGCATGGCGATCCATTGGTCAAGATTTTTTTGACTAAGGTAATGGTTTGCATATTTCTTTAAATATCCCGTTTGTTTAGCAGTGTCACCATGTGGCGACCACTATGCGTTGAACTTTGACGAGATAAATATAATGCGGCTTGCCAACGTTGTGGTTGAGTGCCTTGTGCTAAGCAGGCGTTAGCATTTTCGAGGGAGGTGGGGAGGCCCATGCAGTGTCTTTCTGTAGCGGTGATGGTTGAGCGGTGTTGAATTATCCAATTGCGCAAAGCATCGGGGTCAACAGCTGCAAGGCCCGCATCATCCGAGTCTCCTTTTGTTGTGGTGCCGTCGTCATTTTTTGCTGCAAGTTCAGGCAGTACACTTTCCAGGTCAATATTGGTTATGTGTGTAATAGCGTGAGCCGCGAGTCGCACCGTGGTGGGATTTAACCAGGGTGTTATGCATTCCAGCAATCGTTGATCTCCCCTAAAAGCTAGCGCCCACAAACGATTCCTTTGGTGTTGCAATGCGTCACCCGGTAGCGTTAACCATGAGTGAAATTCCTCATCAGAACTGTCAGTTGCCCAAAGTAATAAACTGCGTTTTAACGCATGCTCAGTCAGTAATGGCAAGCTGTCGCGCAATAGTGGTAGGCCATCGTTATAACCCAATAAGCTCAGGCTGTAGCTTGCCTCAAAGCGGCATGCAGAATTTGCATGCGATAACGCATCTTCACAATGCGGAATGAGCGAGTGCAAACCGTGCTCACCAATCGCTGCTAATAAGTTCGCTTTAAATTCTTCATCTGTATCTCTGATGCCTGCATCAATAATGTCAGCAGCAGAGAAGTGAGGGCTATTTAATGCAAACGAGAGTGCAACGCGGCGCAATACCGATTCAGGCGATGACCACCAGTGTGTTAATAGTTGACGTTGTGGTTCAGACAACTGTTGTGGATTTAATTCGAGGCAGGCTGCTGTCGCGCCGTCAATTAGCGATGGTTTTTCTATCAGTATGTTTTCGCAAATGCGTTGTGCTTCGTTGGCATTCTGCGAATCCAGGTTGTGTAACAGCATTAATATTGCGACAAATGTTTCATCGGGCGTTTTCCAGCGTTGTAATTTTGCTATCGCGGGCATTAACGCATGATTACCACTTAATCTTAATCCGTTAATATTTGCGGCGAGGCGGTTTTTATAGCGCTGTACTACGCGCTGATTAGATAAGGGGCACCATAATCGTTGATGGCTACGCGCCCAACAAAATGCAGCGTTTTCTATATGTTGTTCGAGAATGGGCCCAATAATTGGGCGATCTAAAATGGCAGGCATGACAATATCCTTTGTTGGAGTTAAATCCGTGTTGCGACTATAGCGCCACGCGCTTCGCCTGAAGAGGATAAGGAAATCAGTATGGGTGCGTGTGGAATGGACTGCTCTTGTGCGGATTGCCACGCTAGGCCAAGTAGCAAAGGGCCAAACGCTGCGCCAAGATTGCCCGTGCTGTTTGCAGGTTGTAAACGTGCGAATCCCGATGGCATGGACTTGCGTAACAATCGGCTTCTTGCGTAGGCGGTCTCTTCGAAAAAATACGGCTCACTGGTGAGGTCGTTCAGTTCCAGCATGACATCGGATAGTGATAGCTGCGCTTGATCCAGTGCTTGGCGGATAGCCTTAGCCAAACCTTTCCCATAACAAGGTGCATCGCTATAGAGAATAGCTTCTTCCTCTGCACTGCCAATGCCGGTGATGCGTAATTGTGTCTCTGGATTCACATTGGTGTGGTGTTTAATGGAATCTGGATTGGCAACTAAAATGGCTGCCGCCCCTTCGCTTGGAATAAAACCACTGGCATTTTCTGGTGAGATAAGTCGCTCATGTTCGATGGCAAATTGAATATCAGGAACATTCAACCAGCTATCAACACCAACGAGCAAAACAAAAGGGGTATTGTCATTTTCAAGTAATTTGTTCGCTGCCTGCAGTGCTTCAATCACACCAACACATCCCACTTCTGCGCGATAAAAGGGTGTTTGATGTGCCGAGGATAATAATGCGGCATAGGCTTGTTGGCAGTACGTAACTAATTCATCGGTGCGGCCATAGCGTTCGGCCTCACCCAATACCAGCAGTATTGGAATAGGATATTGGCAGGGTAAATTGATTCCGGCATTTAACAAGCACTCTTCAATTGCCATGCGCACAAAAGCGGCCAAGCGTTCGTGGCCGCGCATAGTGGGATTGGGTAAAGTGGGGTGAGCGTTGTATTGAATGGCTGCACCTATGACAGGGCTACCCATATTCATAAATGCGGTGTCTTGAAAATTATCCAGACCTGCATGAATAGCTGCGTTAGTTGTTGCCAGACTCATTCCAACGCTAGTTACTGCGCCAGCTGAAATAATGTTCATCGGCGTGGGCATTTTGGTTGCTGAGAGAGTCACGATAATACTTAATCCTTTTATATTAAGCGGATAAACCGCAATCGCTACAGTTGTCCATCGCGTCAGTGACATCGACCACATCATCAGCGTTGTCCGGCTCTATTGCGCCCGAACAAGTACCTGTTCCCATCACCAAAGAGCGCCACTTACACTGGCTTATTTTTCCTATAGCAATGGTGAGAATTTCATTTAACGAGCGCTTAATAGGGAAGTGTGCACGCCAGAGCAGAGTAAATTCTTCTTTATTAGGATTTAACGTCAGGCAATCAACAACCGGTTTCAGTTTGTGCTGGGTGTGTTGTTTGGTGAGTAGCACCATGGGCATTTCAAGATCGGGCAATAAAAAATGAATGCGCTCACGGGTAGGGTGCAAATTCATGAGCGTGATAGGTTCACCGCCAACAGGAAATGCAATCTGTTGATCTTTAGGAGTGCATTGGAAAAAAGCTTCATCAAAATCTGCAGGTAATAGCGGAAAAGTATTTTCTTTCCAATCATCATCATAAGTTCCCGCACAGGACTGCCGAGGCTCCCAAGAGCGCCCGATAGGACCGAGCGAGTAGGGCTGATAATTTCCATCACACTGCCGAATCGGTTTATCTGGATGTTCCAGATTGGGGATTTTGGTTCCTTTGAGTAAAGCGGTATGTTTTCCTTTCGCATAACCACAGCCCACCGGGTTGGCGGCGTAACTTATCCCGGAGTCTTTTTCATTTTGTGGTGGCAAGCTTCCGCCAAATGCGCGGCTATATGAAATTGGCATTTCGGTAAATAATTCAGGCGCCGATGGGCTAAGCCCGAGGAATCCTTGCCACGTGCGATCACCTACAACACGCAATACTTTTTGGCATTCATTTACGCGCATACCCACCAAGAGTTCAGATACTGGTTGTTGTTGTGGTGCATAGGCCTTTGCGTTTATAACCACATCGCAGCGGGCTTTTCGCAGACCATAATCACTTTCAAATATCGGGCTGGAGAATCCCGGCTCACCTTCAAATACATCCGCTGCATAAATCGGTGTTTGTGTTTTTGCGAGCCTGGGCAAGCTGGTAGCATCCTTGGGGAAATCGTAGGTGGCTTTTACCAGCGCGACTATATATTTTTGCCCTGTTTTATCTATTGCTTGGTGCGTATCCAGCACAAAGGGGCTGCCATTTAACAAATCCATTGTATTGCCTTAATTCAGCTTGACTGATGCGCCGCGAATCTGATTTAACCCCGTCGAATGAGAAGTTATTTTTGTTCCGCGCAATTCGATTTTTCCATCTGCACTCAAAGTGAGTGAGGCCTTTCCGCAAATTGAATGTTTTTTTGTTTTAACATCGATCCT
>NZ_JBRFPI010000278.1:0-6084 GCF_053579595.1 Cellvibrio sp. | reverse complement strand
TTTAGTTATCAACCATGAATGCCGTTTTGCAATGGCCTAGCCGAAGACAGAAGGTTTATTATGAAAGTCCTTGAAGAGCGTTTTGCAGTCCACCTCGACGACTACAAACACTACGACACCGAAAAATTGCGTAAACACTTTTTAGTAGAAAGCATTTTTGTCGCCGATGAAGTGCAATTCACTTACACCCATTACGAACGTTTGATGGTGGGCGGTGTTATGCCGGTTAGCAAATCCGTGCAACTGGAAACCTACGATCAACTCAAAATGGATTTCTTTTTGGATCGTCGCGAATTAGGTGCAATTAATATTGGCGGCAATGGCAAGGTGTCTGTTGACGGCGAAATCTATGAGATTGGCAACAAAGAAGCGCTCTATATTGGCCGCGGTGCGAAAGAAGTCTTTTTTAGCAGTGATGATGCAACCAATCCCGCCAAGTTTTATTTGAACTCCACACCTGCGCACACCAGTCATCCAACTAAAAAAGTAAACAAAGAAAATAGCAAAGTGCTGCATATGGGCGCTGGTGACACCTGTAACGAGCGCGATATTTATCAATTGATGATTAGCACCGTACTCGATACTTGCCAACTGCAAATGGGCATGACCGAATTAAAACCCGGCAGCATCTGGAATACCATGCCAATGCACACCCACAGCCGCCGGATGGAAGCTTATTTTTATTTCAACATTCCTGACACTCATGCAGTGTGCCATTTTATGGGGCCAGCGAATGAAACTCGTCATATTTGGGTTGGCAATGAGCAAGCCGTAGTATCGCCGCCTTGGTCAATGCACTCAGGTGTTGGCACCGCCAACTACACGTTTATTTGGGGCATGGCAGGCGAGAATATGGATTTCACCGATATGGATTTCCATAAGCCGAGCGAATTGAAATAACGATTTTTTATTCGTAGCCCGTATGGAGCCTAGCGAAATACGGGAGGAATTCCAAATAACAAATCTTTCTCGATAGAGATAAAAACATGAATCACCCACTATTTGATTTAACCGGAAAAATTGCACTGGTCACCGGTGCAACTCACGGCTTGGGCATGGCAATGGCCAGCGGCCTCGCAAGTGCGGGCGCCACCTTAATTATCAACGGCAACTCTTCACAAGAAAAAATCGACAACGCGGTAAACGAATATCGCGAAAAAGGTTTTAAAGCCTTTGGTTACAAATTTAATGTGACTGATGAAGCGCAAGTTATCGCGGCTGTCGATCAAATTGAAAAAGACCACGGCCCAATTGATATTCTGGTTAACAACGCCGGCATCATCAAACGTACACCTTTATTGGAAATGACCTTGGAAGATTTTGAAGAAGTGATCAAAATCGATTTGACCGGTGTATTTACCATGACCCGCCCCATCGCACGCAAAATGGTTGAACGTCGCCAGGGAAAAATTATTAATATCTGCTCGATGATGAGCGAATTAGGTCGCAATTCTGTTGGCGCTTACGCCGCCGCAAAAGGCGGTTTGAAAATGCTCACTAAAAACATGGCCACCGAATGGGCAAAATACAATGTGCAAGTGAACGGCATTGGCCCCGGTTATTTCGCCACCAGCCAAACTGAACCCATCCGTGTTGATGGTCACCCTTTTAACGATTTTATTATCAGCCGCACCCCCGCTGGCAAATGGGGTGACCCGGATGACCTGCAAGGCGCAACCATTTTCCTCGCCTCAAAAGCGAGCGATTTTGTGACCGGGCAAATTGTGTACGTGGATGGCGGGATATTGGCGACGATTGGTAAGCCGAGTAATGAGGCTTGATGGACTAACTCTCTCGCATTCAAAAACCCAGCCTCGTGCTGGGTTTTTTTATGGCTTCCGTTTAGTTAGCTGCGTGATGACTGATATTTTTTAAGCTCTGTTATACTCCGGCGATTACACCACCACACCGCCAGAGGAACCACCGCCATGCAGCTTGGAGAAACGCTGAAAGCACACATTATGCAGTGGCTTAAAACCCATAATTGGCAATACAGTGAATGGGTGTATGCGCTGATAGTGGCCGGATTTTTTTTAGTGACGGCGCTGGTGCTGCATTTTCTACTGCATTCGGTGATATTGCGTTGGTTTAAGCGCAGTGCGCATAAATCGCAAATTCCTTGGAGTCTGGCGCTCTATCAACACAAATTACTCAGCCGGATTGCACTGGTGTTTCAAGGTTTTGTGTTATTGGTACAGGCGCGCATTTGGCTACCTAAAGACTCTGAAATATTTAGCCTGGTAAGCGCGGTTGCACATTTGTGGATTTTGTTTTACTTGCTCTTGTCATTGTTTGCGCTGCTAAATTTTCTGGAAGAAATTTTTCGACCCGCCAGCCAGAAACGCAATCTGCCCATCCGTGGAATTTTTCAAAGTATCAAATTAATTGCAGCACTGATTGCGACTATTTTTGCGCTCTCGCTATTAATCGGTAAATCGCCAGTTTTATTATTCAGCGGTTTAGGCGCAATGACTGCAGTACTACTGTTGGTATTCAAGGACACCATTCTCGGGTTTGTTGCAGGCATTCAGCTTTCTGCGAATGAAATGCTGGCAGTGGGCGATTGGCTGGAGATGCCTAAATTTGGCGCTGACGGCGAAGTAATTGACATCAGCCTGACGACTGTGAAGGTTCGCAACTGGGATAACACCATTACCACTATTCCCGCTTATGCATTAATTGCCGATTCGTTTAAAAATTGGCGCGGCATGACTGAATCGGGCGGGCGGAGAATTAAACGCGCCATTCATATTGACGCCACCAGCGTAAAATTTTTACAGCCGGAGGATATCCAACGTTTACGTCGCGCTGCGTTACTCAGTGATTACATCGAACAGAAACTTGCTGAGATAGAAAGTGAAAACAATCAGACCAATTTCGATTTGAGCTCGCCCGTAAATGGGCGCCGCATGACTAACCTTGGGACATTTCGCGCGTATTTGCGCATGTATTTGAAGCAGCACAAATTCATTCATCCCAACATGACGCAAATCGTGCGCCAACTGGCACCAGATGCGCACGGCATTCCGCTGGAGATTTATGCATTCTCTAACGACACTGGCTGGGCTAATTACGAGGCAATCCAAGCGGATATTTTTGATCACATTTTTGCCATAGTGCCAGAATTTGGTTTGCGGGTTTATCAAGCACCCTCAGGCTACGATATGCAGAATATGGGTGCGCGCACTGATACATAAATTTACCTTAAATCGATAGATGATTGCTCAGGATAATTTATTACAGATTCAACGAAAAATATTTAGCTTCGAATTTCATTCCCATGTTGAGATAAAACCGGTGTGCATCAATTCTTTGCACGCCGGATACCAACCGCACTTGAATACAGTTGTGTTCGCGTGCGTAGTTTGCAACCCAATCAAACAGCGCGGCGCCATAACCCTTCGATCGTTCTGTCGCCGTTGTAATCAGATCGTCTATTTCCAGATATTTACCCGTGTAAAGCCATTCTGCAATACGAATTCCCGCCACTGCTTTAATGCCATTATCATCTAGATAAGCCAACTCATAGCCATGAGTCTTGCGCATTCGCTCAACAAGTGCCATGAAAGCATCAAGTGAGAGGTGTGGGCGCAGTTCAGACATGACTGCAAAACATGCGATTTTTTCTTCGGGTGTGTTTGCTAATTGAATTTGCATAAATCGGTTCCGTGATTAAAAGTAAACTTTATAAGTTGGGAGATGTTCTATTCCATCTCCAACATAAACGTCACTGGCCCGTCGTTCACTAAACTCACCTGCATATCCGCCGCGAAAATCCCAGTGGCAACCTGCGGGTGTATGCTGCGCATCTGTTCCACAAAATAATCGTAGAGCACTTCGGCCTGTGCGGGTGGTGCAGCGGAAGAGAAGCTGGGGCGCAGTCCTTTTTTGGTGTCGGCGGCGAGGGTAAATTGTGAGACGACCAGAACACCGCCGCCGATCTGCTGGACGTTACAATTCATTTTGTTGTTTTCATCGGAAAAAATCCGGTAGGCAAGGATTTTATCGATCAGTTTGTTGGCGGTTTCTTCGGTATCATTTTTTTGGATACCGAGCAGTAATAAAATGCCCTGTTGGATTTCGCCGGTGATTTCTTCATTGACAGTGACAGATGCTTTTTTGACACGCTGTATGAGACCTAGCATAAAACTTACTCAATAAAATTAAATCGTATTCACCGACTTACGGTATTCGCTCGGAGTCATGCCCACTTTTTTCTTGAACAGGGTATTGAAGGTAGCTTTGCTGTTAAAGCCAACATCCAGCATGATATCGAGCACCGTTTTGTCCGATTGATTCTGGTTGGACAGCATGCACTTGGCTTCATCGATACGATAGGAGTTAATAAACTCAAAAAAATGACAATTAAAATGACGATTAATAATATTGGATAATAACCGCGCGGGAATGCGCATTTGTATCGCCAGTTTTTCCAGCGTTAGTGCCGGAGTTAGATAAGGCTTTTCGGTTTCCATATACTGCGTAACTTGCGCGATCAGTTCGGGGGTAATTTTTTCTTTAACTTGCTCTGGCTCATCTTTTGCGGGTTCTTCGCTGGGCGTTTGCCGTTGTTCCAAACCTTCAAATACGCTGGAGTGCCCCAGGCCAAAAAAGATCAACACACTCACCATAAAGAAGGTGGTGTAGTTGCCAATCAAACCCATGATTTCAAAATTGGTACTGATGCCAAAGCTAATGGCAAGAATAATCATCGCTGCGACTAATACTGCCCAAAAACGAATCGCCAAAAATCCGATTACCAGAATTTTTAACCAGGTTAAATCGATTTTATCGATATCCGAAAAATTGGTGCGAATATGTTGGGTGTAGCGTTTGATTTCGATCAGGCAAATGACCCCCAATGCCACGCGGAATAATTCGCGGAACAGGGTGACGTAATTCATGATTTGTGGTGCAACGGATAAATCGTATTCTTCCTGAATACTGACCTTGTCGCTCACATCCAGGCTGTAATAGAAAATTAATTGATAACCCGCATAGGCGATAAAGGGCAACAAATAGAAAATATCTTTTAAACGTAAACGATAGTCTTTGTAGATCAGCGAGCGGGTATACCAAAGCAATAACGGGCCTTCCAGCCAATAACCAAAACCAAACACATAGAATAAATCCGGCGACCATTTGATAGCGATATGGCGAAATTCGGCGCCGAAACTGATCAAAATATCCAGCGGAATCGCGGCTTGTTGCAACAAAAAAAAGGCGAGAAAAACATTGCGGATATATTTGTCGCGTTTGATTGTAAGCAACAAGAGCGCAAACAGAATGCACTGATAGGCTGTCATTAACAGCACTACATCATGGGTGTTAAAAATGACGTCATACATAGGTCACTGCTCCGCTGCGGCTGTACGGCATCTTATTAATTATCTACTCAGCCTGATCGTCAGTAATGTGTTTATTATCACTGCGCACAAGTGCGATAGTGGCAGATCTTGAGTCTGCGGTTTGGATCATAACATCGAATTGTCTAGTACAAAAAGCGGCTATAAAACGCAGCTGCAAAAATAACAACGGAGCCAAGCGGCTCCGTTGTTACCGTTTTGGTTGTCAGGATGATTAGGCCAGTTGATCACTGGTGTGCAGCAAACTTTTGGCTAAGTCATCGGTGGCGCGGATCAGAGCGTCCACTATGCCTGGCTCGCGCGAGGCGTGGCCTGCTTCGCGTATAATTTGCAGCTCTGAGCCCGGCCAGGCTTTGTGCAATGCGTAGGCGTTATCGAGCGGGCAAATCACATCGTAGCGGCCATGCACAATGGTGCCGGGAATTCCGGCAAGTTTATGGGCATCGCGCAAAATCTGGTTGTGCTCCAGAAACGCATCATTCACAAAATAGTGGGCTTCGATACGAGCGAGTGACAATGCACGATGCGGCTCGGTAAAGGAATCGACCACATCCTGACAGGGTTTCAGGGTAGCGGTGCGCCCTTCCCAGCCCGACCAGATTTTCGCTGCGGACATCTGTTGGATCTGATTGTCGCCGATCAATTGGCGATAGTAGGCGCCGATCATATCGCCGCGTTCCGCTTCCGGAATTAGTGCGGCAAAGTCGTCCCAAAAATC
>NZ_JBRFPI010000277.1:0-6131 GCF_053579595.1 Cellvibrio sp. | reverse complement strand
GGTTGTCGCCAAAGTAGATGCGTATAAAATGGAGATGATTGCGGGCAAACGCGCTGTCTATCAAGGCCCAATTTACGATCAGGCAGGCACGCTGAAAGTCGCCGAAGGGAAAACCCTGAGCGATGAAGAATTACATCAGCAAAATTGGTATGTAAAAGGTATCGAAGGGAAGATTCCGCAGTAACACTAACGACGCGGCTGTATCGACGTAGCTATTAATAAACTTGATTAGTTATTCGCACACAGCCGCACTTTAACGCGAGAAACAATAACAATGGCAACTAAGACCACAGCGGTAAAAACAGCAAGCGTAAACAGTGCAGTAGCGACATCCAGCAACAAAACGACAACGACCAACAAAGCCATTCCTACCAGTAAGAGTGCGGCGGTGAAAACTATGGCGACTAAAAAAGCAGAAGCAGCAACGGATTTTAATCCGACTGAAACGCCGACCGGAAAATATAAACCGGGCAAAATCCGCGACCGCAACCTCACCAATATTATTAACGCGGCAGAGGAAGAATTTGTACACAATGGCTTTCGCGGCGCGAGCATCCAAAACATTGCCGACCGCGCGGGCATCCCCAAAGCCAATGTGCATTACTACTTTAAAAGTAAAACCAATTTGTACGTAGCGGTGCTCGACAATATTATTACCCTGTGGAATGACCTGCTCGGTGAAATTACTGTCGATGATGATCCTGCCGAAGTGCTGGATCGCTTTATCCGCAAAAAAGTAGAACTCTCCTACACCCATCCACGCGCCTCCAAACTTTACGCGATGGAAATGATTCAGGGCGCGCCACACTTAAAAGGTTATATCCGCACCGAGATGCGCCAGTTCGTGCGCCGCAAAGCGCAAATCATTGAACAGTGGATTGAACTCGGGCGCATGGATAAGGTCGATCCTATGCATTTGATTTTTTTAATCTGGTCATCGACCCAACACTACGCCGATTTCGATGTAAAAATCCTTACGGTGATGAACCGCGCGGAATATGAGCCGGATATGATCAAAGACATTTCCGATTTTTTAAGCCAGATGATTTTAAAAGGCTGCGGCCTAAAACCACCCGCGACAGAACCTCCTGCCGCATAACATCTCACTGCAACAAGTAGTAAACCCCAATGACATCTTCTACCCACGGCAGCACACGCAGTGCTGCCATCTGGATTAAAAATCCGCGCGCCTGTTGGACAGGTAATTCACAAGACGCCACCAATGGCCTGGTGATTCAAGGCAATAACATTATCGAATTGGTTGCCGCAGGAAAATCGCCCGACAGTATTTATGATTACAGTTTCGATGCCTCTGACCATGTGGTTTTGCCGGGTCTGATCAATTGCCATCACCATTTTTACCAAACACTTACCCGCGCGTTGCCCAGCGCACTTAACAAAGAATTATTTCCCTGGCTGCAAGCACTCTATCCCGTCTGGTCAAATTTAAATGACGAGGCGATTTTTGCGTCCACGCAATTAGCGTTAAGCGAATTATTGCTGTCAGGTTGCACCACCGCCGCCGATCACCACTATGTATTCAGCAGCATTATGCCGCACGCGATTGATGCGCAAGTTGCCGCCGCCAAAACCATTGGCAACCGCGTAACCTTAACACGCGGCTCAATGAGTCTCGGCCAATCCAAAGGTGGTTTGCCGCCGGATTCGGTGGTGGAGAGCGATGAAAAAATCCTCAGCGAAAGCGAGCGTTTGATTAATAGCTATCACGACACCAGCGAAGATTCCTTTTGCAAAATCGCACTTGCTCCTTGCTCACCTTTTTCTGTAACGCCAGATTTAATGCGTGCAACCGCTGTGCTCGCGCAACAAAAAGATGTGTTGCTGCACACCCATCTGGGTGAAACCGAAGATGAAAATAATTTCTGCCTGAAACAATTTGGTATGCGCCCGGTGGATTATCTGGATGATGTAGGTTGGTTAAACAACCGCGTTTGGCTCGCCCACGGCATTCATTTTAATGAAGAAGAAATCGCACGCCTCGGCCACGCCTGCGTCGGCGTCTGCCACTGCCCCACCTCCAACATGCTCCTCGCCTCCGGCATGTGCCACACCCGCGATTTACAACGCGCAGGCGCACCAGTCGGCTTAGGTGTAGACGGCTCCGCATCCAATGACGGCTCCAATATGATTCAAGAAGTTCGCCAAGCCATGCTGCTACAAAAACTCCGCTACGGCTCCGCCAATTTCACGCATATCGATGCACTACAACTCGCCACCTCTGGCAGCGCAAAATTATTACACCGCCCCGAACTCGGCGAACTCGCCGTCGGCAAAAAAGCCGACCTCGCACTATTTTCCCTAAACCAACCCCGCTTCTCCGGCCACGGCGACCCACTCGCCGCATTAATTTTATGCGGCGCCCACAAAGCGGATTACGTGATGGTTGCGGGTGAATGGAAATTGAAAAACGGGGAAATGGTGGATGTGGATATTAATGATGTGATGGCACGGCATGGGATTGCGGCGAAGAGATTAAGAGAGATGGCTGCACATTAAAATGTAGGGCGGCTTCGCGAAGCAAGCCGCCGTAGGTTAATGGCTGCGAGGAACGACCCCCAACATGACCATATTTCCGCAACCGCCAAAATCAAAACATCTGTATTTTTTTGATTTTTGGAGTTGCGAATTATTACTTTTCGAAGCGCAACCTGTACTCTTCTTCAAATCCTTCAATCATTGTATCAATGAGCATTGCATCATTAGATAAATGAACCCGTTCATCATCTTCATCAGAGAGAGCGTTCATTTTTTCGATGGTATCTTCGAGTAATTTTTTTAGACCAAGAATTACCAGTCTATGTTCTTTAGCTTCAAGATTCATTTGAACGCCCTTTAGCATAATTGTTATTCGCGACATCAAACATTCGCTCTGCCGAAACAGAAAGCTCTTCCAGCAAAGAAATATATTGCATCAGTGGCATATCGTATAGCGGCCTGATTGTGTAATGGGTAGGGTTTGCTGATGGTTTGGGATTAAAATCCATACTAACCCTCAGTCCGGGAGGAATTTTTGTACCCTTGGGAATCTTCCACCAAAACCCGCCAAATGCAGGCTTCTCCCGATCAAATGTAGATATTCCGCCTGTATCTTTTGAAACGTAATCCATTCCATTCTTTTTGTAGATTTGAATATCAAAACTTTGCTCCAAGGTTCTGGGCGGCATAGTGCGTAACTTGTGTAATTGCGGACTATTCTTAGCCCCGTTGCGATACAAGTTCACAGGCACAACTTTCACATACATTTCAACAATCGTGTGACTCATGGCTTAATCCTTTCCTATAAAAGCTATATAAATTGCATCCAGATATAGAGGCATCTCCAGACCCCGAGAAATTATTAGTTCTTTTTGCGACCAAATCAATCAGAAAATCCCCTACTGTAACAATCAGAGCAATTAAGATGCCACCAATTATATTTTCTGAGACCTATCACAACTAAACACTTACAAAGCGGATTGCGGCGAAACGATTGAGGCAGATGGCAATGTAGGTTGACGCTGGCAGCGCATGCTGAGGAACGAAGTTAAGAGTTAGCCACTCCTGTATCAATAGCTCGCACGTTATATTTTGTTATGACTGAATTTTCAGAATTAATTTCCGACGCTACTGCTTCCATGCGCCATGTTTTATTTTTTTCAACCATCGTTGATAGCCACTCCTTTTTTTCACTATGTAGAACTAATTTCTCAGCTGAACGCACTATCAACTCGTTGAACATATAGACATACTCTTCCTTAATTTCTCGATTCAGATCATTTTTATGATTAAACTCTTGCATGTCGATTTTCGAGGGCGGCTCGGAAATATAAAAGGGGGTAATCAACACACCTAAAGAAGGAGAAAGCGGTACGAATGTTTTAGCGATGCAGCTATTATGATTCTCATAATACAAAACAACTGGATTATCACTAGTAATGAAAGGAATTTCAGTATTATTAAATAAAACAAGCCAGTGAGAGCAAAATAAACTATTTGCTCCATTTACAAGTGCATTAATAGCCATTGCATGTGCATACTCAGGCGTTATCTCAACCTCAATACATCTTTCATTTTGATGCTGCTCGAACAGGTTGCGTATATCAGGCTCTAATTTTGAATCACCTATACGCTCTTTAATTATTCCTTCAATTAATGGCTGAATATCATGTGTTAGGTAATTTTGTGCCAACCTCTTCGCGGTGGGAGTACATCGCTGAAGAAACGAAATATATCCCGCTATAGCATATTTAGTATCTAAATCTCCTTGCATATTCTTTAACGCGGACACACTTGTAGCCCAGTTATTCTCAAATAACCTTAAATACTCATCGACAATGCGTGGATCTGAAAATAGTCTATTTGAATCACCATCGATTTCAAAACAAACCGAAGAGGTAGGTTTCTGCTTTCCTTGTGTAATATGGCCTCTCTTGTAATATGGCATTAAAAAACCTGCATCATTTGAAAAGTTTGATAAATATGTCTGTGATACATAGTGATCGTGTGCCATATCAACTCATTGAACCTATAGAATTTTCCAAACTTAAAAAACCATATGGGATGATTAAGTTATCTAAAACAGATTGCTTCGCGAAGCGCCCGCCCGACTCACACCCAGCAATACCAACTAAAACTAAATTAAACAATTACCAAAGATTACACCAAATTCAGTATCGGTAGGGTTTACAATTAAAACAGCTCACCACACAGGCCTCCCCCATGACCACCACCCCAAACAAACTCCGTATAGACATAGTGTCCGATGTTGTCTGCCCCTGGTGCATTATTGGCTACCGGCAGTTGGAGCGCGCCCACGCAGAAACTGCAATACCCTATGAACTTCACTGGCAGCCCTTCGAGCTAAACCCCGATATGCCCGCAGAAGGCCAAAATTTGCGTGAGCATTTGGCAGAGAAATATGGCTCGACCAAAGAGCAATCAGACGCGAACCGAAACCATATAACGGCGGTAGGTGCCGAGTTGGGATTTGAGTTTTGCTTTACCGATGATATGCGCATGCACAACACATTTAATGTGCATCAACTACTGCATTGGGCAGATCAACAAGGGCGCAAGCAGGATTTGAAGCAAGCGTTTTTTACAGCGCATTTTACCCATCGCCGAAATTTATCGGACGATCAAGTGCTGGCGGATATAGCAGCCGAAATTGGCTTGGCGCGAGACGAAGCCTTGGCCGTATTGCAGGATCAACGTTTTGCCAATGACGTGCGCGCTGCCGAAAAGTTTTGGATCGATGCAGGCATCCGTGGTGTACCAGCAGTCGTATTTAACCGCCGCCACTTGGTGACGGGGGCGCAAGGCACTGAGAATTGCAAACAAATCCTGACGCAGATAATGCAAGAGAATAGTTAAGCAATGACCAATCGACTCAATGCAGATTTTTCACAACGCATCGTGATTCGGCCTGATGATTATCGCTGGGTTGCATCGCCCATGGCCGGTGTTGAGCGCATGATGCTCGACCGGATTGGCGATGAAGTTGCGCGCGCGACATCGATTGTTCGCTATGCACCTTTTAGTGAATTCTCGGCGCACACGCATTCAGGTGGAGAAGAATTCTTTGTGCTCGATGGCGTTTTTTCCGATGAGAATGGCAGCTACCCAAAAGGCAGTTATGTGAGAAATCCTATAGGGACATCGCACACACCGAAGATTGGCAAAGAAGGCGCAATTATTTTTGTCAAACTGCAACAATTCAACGCAGCCGATACAACACAAACAGTCATCGACACACAAACAACCGCATGGCGCCAAGGGTTAGTCGATGGATTAAGCGTAATGCCACTGCATGATTTCGAAGGCGAACACATCGCCTTGGTAAAATGGGCGCCGAATACGCAATTCAGCAGCCACAGACATTGGGGCGGAGAAGAAATATTTGTATTGGAAGGGACATTTCATGACGAGCACGGCCAATATCCGAAAGGCTCATGGCTCCGTAGCCCTCACCTAAGCCAACACCAACCCTTCACCAAAGAAGATGGAGCATTGATTTATGTGAAGACGGGGCATTTGTTTTTATAGCCTGGATTTTTACATAAGCCCCAAAGTAAAAAAATCCCGCTCGCGGTAATGTGTGCGGGATTTTTTATAGCCAACCTATGCAATAA
>NZ_JBRFPI010000276.1:0-6135 GCF_053579595.1 Cellvibrio sp. | reverse complement strand
GTGCATCACACCAGCACCACTTTCCAGGTCGATATCCACACCGTCAAAACCGTACTCATTGATGATCGCCGCGGTGCTGTTAACGAAGTTGGCGAGGTTGGTGGAGTTGTTCAAAGTCACAGTGCCTTTTTCACCGCCGTAAGACAGCACGATGTTTTTACCTTGCGCGCGTTTTGCCGCAACATCAGCAATAAATTGCGCTTTGTTCAAGGCAGGGTCCAGACGGAAATCCACCGAACCATTACCGGCGTCATCCACAAAGGCGATCACAATCACATCCCAGGATGCATCGACATCGGCCAAACGGATTACACCGCTGCCGTTATCAAAGTTGTGCCAGTAACCCACCAGCGCATGTTTTGGCAGTGCTGCTGCATCGCCCGGTACGCGGTTATTGCCGCTGACGCTGGATGATGAACGGCTGCTTGCGACACTGGTGGAAGAGTTTGAAGAAGGCGCAACCGACGATGATGATTTCGAACTGGGCGCAACACTGCTAGGTACACTGCTGGAAGCAGCACCACAGGATTTCACCAGCTCCCACGCCTGCTGCCAGTGCGCACCAGTACCCGGGGCATACGCCCATGCGGCAGTTGAACCACACCAACCGGCAACGGTACAGCGATACTCGCTACCTGCGTTTTGCGCTAATTGCCCAGCTGCGTAACTAGTGCCCGCAGCATATTGTGGCGATGTGCAATTGCCACCAGAAACAGATGAGCTGGAAGGAGCAATTGAACTGGAGGATTTTGAACTGGGTGCAACGCTACTCGGAGCAGATGAAGACGGCGCAACAGAACTTCTGGAGGAAGATGACACAGCGCCGTCACAAGCACCCAACAGTGTCCACTCTTGCCACTGGCCAGAGTAGCTAGCCGGGCTGTGGCCCTGTGACCACCAGTTGGCTTTGTAACCCTTTCCGGCTTCTTGCACCTGGGTACCACCGCCATAAGCGGCAGTGCTATTCCACACAGGAAAGCTTGAACAATTAATGGCAAGCGCACTGGTTGATAGGCCGCTCATGCACAACGCGGCCAGTGCTAATAATGATTTATTCATAGACCCCTCACTCTCTTTGTAATTTTTTGGACAAAAGGATGCCGCAAAGAAATTAAAAAATTTCTTTGGATTTTTTTGACTCGGTTGAGAATTTTTTCGGGCGCTCCCGTGGATCAGTACTTATCTATTACGCTACGTAATAAATTGCCCGTACTTTGGGAAACACACCAGTCCCGGTAACTCGTTGCGAGTTCCTTCTGGTCACACTCATCAGACAAGTCCATGCCTGAATTATTATTGTGTAAATCAAATATCGAATGACAACGTTGCCATATATATCACCCGTTTCAGGCGATGGCAATCATGGATATGACCAAAAGATGACAATTACGCAATATTTTTATTTCTTTAGAATAAAAATTTTGCGTAATTGCGAAAAAGAATAGGGAGATAGATGATTGGGAAATAACGGCTTATATTGCTGCCGATATGACCTATACAGGACGACGCTGACGCACTGCCTCAAACAGACAAACACCAGTTGCAACCGACACATTCAAACTACTAACCGTGCCCGCCATAGGAATATTCATCAAATGATCACAGGTGTCTTGCGTCAGGCGACGCAGGCCATCACCTTCAGCGCCCATCAAAATACCAATCGGACCGGTGAGATTGCATTCGTATACGGATTGCTCCGCTTCTCCCGCAGCACCAAACAGCCAAATACCTTTTTCCTGCAAATTCTTCAGCGTGCGCGCCAAATTAGTCACAGGAATAAAGGGCAGCACTTCGGCCGCACCGCAGGCAACTTTGCGCACAATGGGCGTAATGCCGACTGATTTATCCTTGGGTGCGATCACCGCATGCACACCCGCCGCTTCGGCCGAGCGCATACAGGCACCCAGGTTGTGCGGATCGGTGACGCCATCGAGGATCAATAAAAATGCCGGTTCGTTAAGGTTTTCAATCAGCTTGAAGAGATAAGCTTCATCGTAGGTTTCACCGGGCGTGCAAATCGCCACTACACCCTGATGGTTTTCATCGCCCACCAACTCATCGAGTTTATTGCGGTTGACTACCTGACAGTGAATGCCATTGCTTTGCGCCGCACTGACAATTTTTTGCAGGCGCTGGTCGTTGCGACCTTGCACCATGTAAATTTCAATCACACGTTGCGGTGCACTTTTTAATAATGCCTGCACCGAGTGCAGGCCAAAAATATGTTCACGTTTCAAAACACTTACCTAACTTTTAGTATTAACACTTGCGCAGGCCTAGCGCTCAGAGAGCCGCGTTTCACGCTCGCGCAAGATGCGATCTTTCACAACATAAATTTCACGGTTCAGTCTTTCGTCGAGTACAAAGTTTTCGCTTTGTAACCAGCGATCAATCCTTTGCCTTAGTCTTAACCACCGGTTTTTTAGCAGTTGTCTTCGCAGCCCCAGTGACAGCCTTGCCTTTTGTTGCCTTTGGCGCAGGCGATTGAACTGTTGCTGGCGCTGCCTTGCTTGCAGCTTTCGCATTTTTACGGCCATGATCAACCTCACCTTTGGATTTTGCACTTGCAGGTTTCTGTGCTGATACTTTTTTCGCAGCAGGTGTTTTAGTCGCTGTCACTTTTTTTGCTGGCGCGGCTTCTTTTTTAGCCGACGCAGCGGTGGGGGCGACACCAGCCTCTGCCACTTTTTTCACCACAATCTTTTTAGCAACAACGGTTTTTACGACTGGCGCTTTTACTACCGGTGCTTTTGCTGCCGGTTGCGCTGCGCTGGTCTTTTTGCCACCAGCATTGGTTTTAACTGCTGGTTTTTTAGTATTGTCCGCTTTTACTTTTGCAGAAGGCTTAGCAGCTGCCGTTTTTGCGGAAGATTGTTTGGTGGAAGATTGTTTAGTTGCCGGTTTTTCACTCGCGGCTTTTTTAACAACAATACCTGATGATGATTTTTTACTGTCTCCAGTTACACCACCAAACGTGGTTACAACGGGAGCTGCAAAATGTTTGCCGCCGCCAGCTTTTTTACCTTCTGTCTTTTTATTATTTGGTGATTGAGACGCACCGCGTTTGGCAACCTTGGGTTTAACCGCTGATTTGGGGCGGCGAATCGCATTGGCAGATTCGAGTTCAAAATCGATTTTGCGGTTATCCAAATCCACACGCACAACACGCACTACCAACTCATCGCCAAGCCCAAACACTTTGCGCGTGCGCTCACCCATTAAGCGGTGTTGCGCCGGCTCAAACCGATAATAATCGTGCGGCAATGAAGTGATGTGAATCAAACCTTCTACGTACAAATCGTTTAATTCGACAAACAAACCAAAACTGGTAACCGCACTCACGTGACCCGCATAAACAGCGCCCACTTGATCGCGCAGATATTCGCATTTCAGCCAGCTCACCACATCGCGTGTTGCTTCATCGGCGCGACGTTCGGTGCGTGAACACTGCTCACCAAATACCACCATATCGCTCGCGGTATAAGGGTAAATAAATTTCTTGGGAATTGCTTTGGCTGTGTCAACACGGCGCACATGGGTAGTCGGTTCAGTGCCGCGCACTACCGAGCGAATAGCGCGATGCACCAGCAAATCCGGATAGCGGCGAATCGGCGAAGTGAAGTGGGTGTAAGCTTCATAACCCAAACCGAAGTGCCCGTGGTTTTCCACCTGATACATCGCCTGGCGCAAACTGCGCAACATCACTGTCTGGATTAAATGGCCATCGCTGCGATCCTGAATCATTTGCAGCAATTGTTGGTAATCGCCCGGCGTAGGCTTATCGCCACCGGCCAAGCCCAAACCTAATTCAGATAAGTACGCGCGCAAATTGGCGAGCTTGGTTTCCGTCGGGCCTTCATGCACGCGGAACAAACCAATCAAATTATGTTTTTCAATAAATTGCGCGGCACACACATTCGCGCACAGCATGCACTCTTCAATTAATTTGTGCGCGTCGTTACGTTTAATCGGAACAATACGTTCGATTTTGCGCTCTTCATTAAATTGGATGCGTGTTTCAACGGTATCAAAATCAATTGCACCGCGTTCATCGCGCGCAATACGCAGGCATTGATAAAGTTTATGCAAGAGTTCGAGCTGCGGAACAACCGCTTTGTATTCTTCGCGCAAAGCAACGCGTGTATCGCCCTCACCAGTGAGAATCTCTCCCACTTTAGTGTAGGTCAGGCGCGCATGGGAATGCATCACACCTTCATAAAACTGGTAGCCGGTGATGCGACCTAAATCGCTGATTGTCATTTCACACACCATGCACAAACGATCAACATGGGGGTTCAATGAACACAAACCGTTAGAGATGGCTTCGGGCAACATGGGCACAACATAATCGGGAAAATACACCGAGTTGCCACGCGCACGCGCTTCTATATCCAGCGCGCTTTCTACCGGCACATAATGCGATACATCAGCAATCGCCACATACAACCGCCAGCCGCCTTTGCGGCGCTCACACAAGACCGCATCATCAAAATCGCGCGCGTCTTCGCCATCAATAGTGACGAACGGTAAATGACGCACATCAACACGATGTAACTTATCTTTCTCCAAAACCTCGTGAGATAACAGAGCTGCTTCGGCAAGCGCAGCACTCGGCCATTCGCTTGGAATGCCGTGCGCCTGAATCGCCAATTCGATCTCCATGCCCGGCGCCATGTGGTCGCCCAACACTTGAATCACACGGCCGGTGGGCAGGCGGTTTTTATCCGGCTGCTGGGTAATTTCCGCCACCACAATTTGCCCATGCTTGGCACCGCCATAGGCGCCAAACGGAATCATGATGTCATGAGTAATACGCGGGTTTTCCGGGCGCACAAACTGCACGCCCTCTTCATTGAAAAAGCGCCCGGCCAATTGCGTGGTATTGCGGACGAGCACATCGACAATCGCGCCCTCCTCTTTACCGCGATATTGCTCACCCGAAAGCCGCACAATTACTTCATCGCCATCAAACACTTTGCGCATCTGGCGGTTATGCAGGTAGATGTCTTCGCCACCATCGGCGCGAATCACAAACCCGTAGCCATCGCGATGCCCTTGCACACGGCCGCGCACCACATCGATCTTATCGAGGCGTACATAGGCATCGCGGCGGTTGCTGATCAGTTGGCCGTCGCGCGCCATGGCAATCAAACGGCGGCGAAGGGCTTCAATCTGGTCTTCACCCGTGAGCTTGAGCATCACGCACATTTGTTCGTGCGTAACGGGCTGATCGGCGCTATCGAGAAGGTCGAGGATATACTCGCGGCTGGGAATGGGGTTTTCGTATTTTTCGGCTTCACGCGCGGCGAAAGCATCGCGGGGCGGGGTTTTACGTTTAGTCAATTGAGCATCCTGTAGTCAATATTGGCGTTTTCGAACGTTCCTGGCAGGTTATAGAAGGATTATAGGGCAGCAACCATGACAAACCTACAAATAAAACCGAAAACCCTGTTGACAGCCCCATAGCCGATATTTATAGTGCGCGGCCTCAGCTTGCTGAGCATGCCCAGGTGGTGAAATTGGTAGACACGCCAGCTTCAGGTGTTGGTGGCTTTACGGCCGTGAAGGTTCAAGTCCTTTCCTGGGCACCACACATCAAACCCCCGCTACGAAAGTATCGGGTCACCCATAAAATGTCCGAAAATGACACTTTATGCTAACAATTTGAAGCTGACATTTTATGCTTCAAATTGTTAGGCAGGTGAATGCTCATCAGTTACCTATTTGTTTTATAAAGTAAATGTCACTAGGCAGCACTGCAGTTCTTAGTAATTGTAACCTTCCGCTTTACCCTATCCCTTTGATACTCATTTAAGATTTTTCATTTAATCCTTAGCCAAGGCGTTATACCTTTTGGAATCTGGTCATATACAAAAAAACAAAGCCCCCCATCGTGCAATACAACATTCAGGGCAGCCAGCTCCTGAAACCAGTACCAGATATTTTTACGCCTATAAACGATAGACCTATGATCCGCTGGCCAATCGAGCAAATCCAAAAACCAATCCCATTCAGCGATCTGTTCAATATTTATCCTGTAGCCGGCTTTTTTGACAATGAAGTAATGCCATACCAATCCTTTCCAAATCGTCCAAGTTGTATTCCAATGAGGCGCACTCCTACCCACTGAGGACG
>NZ_JBRFPI010000275.1:0-6162 GCF_053579595.1 Cellvibrio sp. | reverse complement strand
TTAGGCCAGTAGTTCAATTGGTAGAGCACCGGTCTCCAAAACCGGGTGTTGGGGGTTCGAGTCCCTCCTGGCCTGCCAAATTTCATGAAGGTTTCACGCAATAATGACTGCTAATACTGAAGAAAAAGTTTACCGACTGGATGCTATTAAGTGGCTTTTGGTTGTGGCTATAGTTGCTGCAGGTGTTGTCGGAAACTCTCATTTTTCTGCTGAATCTATTTTGTATCGTGCATTGGGTTTGCTGGTGCTGGCCGCAGTTGCGGTTTTTGTCGCTTTGCAAACAGCAAAAGGTACAGCAATAGCTGATGTTGTCCGCGGCGCCTTAGTTGAGTTGCGCAAAGTGGTTTGGCCTAGTCGTCAGGAAACTAATCAGACAACACTAATTGTGTTGGCGGTAGTTTTTGTAATGGCAATCATTCTTTGGTTGCTTGACACTCTCTTTGGCTTTATTGCTTCCAATATCATAGGGTAGATGAGTATGGCCAAGCGTTGGTACGTAGTGCATGCCTATTCTGGCTACGAAAAAAAAGTAGCGGCCTCTCTGCGTGACCGTGTTGCGCTTTATGGCATGGAAGAAAGTTTTGGTGAGATCTTGGTGCCCACCGAAGAAGTTATTGAAATGCGCGGTGGTCAAAAGCGTAAGAGTGAACGAAAGTTTTTCCCCGGTTATGTGTTGGTTCAAATGGAATTGAATGATGATACATGGCACTTGGTAAAAGATACGCCAAGAGTGATGGGTTTTATTGGTGGTAAAGCCGATCAGCCTGCACCTATTACTGAAAAAGAAGCTGATGCAATTTTGCGTCGTGTTGATGATTCGATTGAAAAGCCTAAGCCAAAAACTATTTTTGAGCCGGGTGAGATGGTGCGTGTTATCGATGGGCCATTCAATGACTTTAACGGTGTTGTTGAAGAAGTTAATTACGACAAAAATAAGCTGCGTGTGGCGGTATTGATTTTTGGTCGCTCAACTCCAGTTGAGTTGGAATTTAGTCAGGTCGAAAAAACCTAAGCGCTAAATAAGTTTTAAATGCCCTTCTTCGCTATGCGAAGAGGGGTTTTCGTGTCCTTGGTCTATGCCAAGGCGGGGAGCCTGAGACGCCAGGGTTTGCCAAAAGTCTGGTTGAGGCGCTAACACCCATAGGGGAGCAATATCATGGCAAAAAAAGTAACCGCTTACGTTAAGTTGCAAGTTGCAGCTGGCAAAGCAAATCCAAGCCCACCGGTTGGTCCAGCATTGGGTCAGCACGGCGTTAACATTATGGAATTCTGTAAAGCTTTCAATGCGCAAACACAAGGCATGGAAGTTGGTTCGCCAGTACCTGTAATTATCAGTGTATATAGCGACCGCAGTTTTACTTTTGTAATGAAAACTCCACCGGCGTCTTTCTTGTTGAAGAAGGCGGCTGGAATTACCAGTGGTAGTGGTCGCCCCAACACCAATAAGGTTGGCAAGGTAACCCGCGCCCAGTTGGAAACCATTGCAACTACCAAAATGGCAGACTTGACGGCATCGGATATGGATGCTGCTGTGCGTACTATCGCCGGTTCTGCGCGTTCAATGGGTCTGGAAGTGGAGGGCGTATAAGATGGCTAAAATTACCAAGCGTCAACGTGCTATTAATGAGAAAGTTGATTCAACCAAGCAATACTCGATCGAAGAGGCTGTTGCACTGCTGAAAGATCTTTCCAATGTAAAATTTGCTGAGACGGTTGATGTATCTGTTAACCTCGGTATTGATCCGCGTAAATCTGACCAATCCGTTCGCGGTGCTACTACCCTGCCTCACGGCAATGGTAAGTCAGTGCGCGTCGCTGTATTCACCCAGGGTGCCAATGCTGAAGCTGCAAAAGCGGCCGGTGCTGAGTTTGTTGGTATGGATGAATTGGCGGCAGAAATCAAAGCGGGCAAAATGGATTTTGACGTAGTTATTGCCAGCCCTGATGCAATGCGTGTTGTTGGTCAGCTGGGTCAGGTGCTTGGTCCTCGCGGCCTGATGCCAAACCCTAAGACTGGCACCGTAACTCCTGATGTGGTTACTGCAGTTAAAAATGCTAAAGCAGGTCAGATCCGCTATCGTGCTGAGAAGGGCGGTATTGTTCATGGTGGTTTGGGTAAGATTTCTTTTGATGCTATTGCTATCAAAGAAAACCTTGAAGCACTGATCAGTGATCTGAAAAAAGCCAAACCAGCAACTTCCAAAGGTATTTACATCAAGAAAATTTCCTTGAGTTCTACCATGGGTCCAGGTTTGGTAATTGATCAAGCGTCACTCGCGATTTAATTCGCTGATGCACAAAGAACTTTGGGGTCCGCTTGATTGTGCGGGCCGTCAAAGACCGTAGGTGTCTTAAGCAATTTGCGTAAGCAGACTGCTGGGACTTAATGTAAGTCGCCTACGCAGATGGTGAGACCCTATTCAGTCAATTAATGTAACAGGCTTAGTGTTACAAAATGTTGACGAATGACTTCACCGAATAATGGCCTTAATAGTTTTATTGGGGCTGGTAGTTAACGATAAATCTGTTTTCGTTTTTAACAACAAAACGATTTGTCAATGCAGGAGTAATCCCGTGGCATTAGGTCTTGAAGGCAAAAAGGCGATCGTTGCTGAAGTCCAAGACGCTGCAAAGAGCGCTCTGTCTGCTGTTATCGCCGATTCTCGTGGTGTAACTGTTGGCAAGATGACTGCTCTTCGTAAGCAGGCCCGTGAAGCTGGCGTCTGGGTAAAAGTCGTCCGTAACACATTGGCCCGTCGCGCTGTGCAAGGTACAGCTTACGAATGTCTCGCAGACAAATTCGTAGGTCCAACTCTGATTGCGTTTTCTACTGTTCATCCTGGTGCTGGTGCGCGCATCCTTCAGGATTTTGCTAAAGAAAATGACAAGTTTGAGTTGAAAGCTGCTGCCTTTGAAGGTGAGTTAGTGAACATCGCTATGCTGGCAACTTTGCCAACATACGACGAAGCTATTTCTCGTCTGATGAGCGTGATGAAAGAAGCTTCAGCCGGCAAACTGGTTCGCACTATTGCGGCCGTTCGCGATCAAAAAGAACAGCAAGCTGCTTAATTTTTCGATTACAGCTTACTTTAGATTTAACGAGCAAAATGCTCCATTAATTAGGAATTGAGACATGTCTCTGACTAAAGACGATATCATCAATGCCATCGCAGAAATGTCTGTTAAAGACGTTGTTGAGTTGATCTCTGCAATGGAAGAAAAATTCGGTGTTAGTGCTGGTGCTGCTACTGTAGCTGTTGCTGCTGGTCCAGTTGCTGCTGCAGAAGAGCAAACTGAATTCGACGTAATCCTTTCATCTGTTGGCGATAAGAAAGTTAACGTGATTAAGGCAGTGCGTGAGTTGACTGGTCTGGGCTTGAAAGAAGCTAAAGACTTGGTAGAGGCTGCACCTAAAGCAGTTAAAGAAGCTGTTTCCAAGGCTGATGCTGATGCAGCAAAAGCCAAGTTGGAAGAAGCTGGTGCAGTTGTAGAAGTTAAATAATTCTACACCTGTGTCACGGTCCATTTACAGTTTGGACACTAGGCTGGTGAGCATTTGCTTGCCAGCCTTTTTCTGTTTTCAGAAGAGTCCCGGTTCACGGCTGTAAAGGTACTGAAAAATGGCAAGCACCAGGTGCGCCATTGATTACTGAAAAGTAATTGCAAGTTTGTCGAGTTTAAGTTTTTACAAAGAAACGCACATGCGTTTTCATGGCTGCGATCAAGCCCGATCCGCGAACAAGCTGGGGAATACAGATGGCTTACTCATATACTGAGAAAAAACGTATCCGCAAGGATTTTGGCAAACTGCCGCACGTAATGGATGTACCTTACCTTTTGGCGATTCAGTTAGATTCCTACAGAAAGTTTACTCAAGCAGATACTGCGCCTAGTAAGCGTGATGATATGGGGCTGCACGCTGCATTCCGTTCCGTTTTTCCAATCGTTAGCTACTCAGGTAATGCTGCGCTCGAATATGTGAGCTACAACCTTGGCAAGGCGGCGTTTGATGTAAACGAATGTATTCTGCGCGGCGTTACTTATGCCGTCCCCCTGCGCGTGAAAGTGCGTTTGATTATTTATGATCGCGAGTCATCCAACAAAGCGATCAAAGACATTAAAGAGCAAGAAGTTTACATGGGCGAAATTCCGCTCATGACTGACAACGGTACCTTTGTCATTAACGGTACCGAGCGTGTGATTGTTTCCCAGTTGCATCGCTCTCCTGGCGTGTTCTTCGATCACGACAAGGGCAAGACCCACTCATCGGGCAAATTGCTTTATTCCGCACGTATTATTCCTTACCGTGGCTCTTGGTTGGATTTTGAATTCGATCCAAAAGATCTGCTCTACGTTCGTATTGACCGTCGCCGTAAGTTGCCGGCCACTATTCTTCTGCGTGCATTGGGCTTCAGTTCACAAGAAATGCTGGCAATGTTCTTTGAAACCAGTACTTTTATTCTGGGTAAAGATGGTCAGTTCAGTTACGCCGTAGTTCCATCGCGTCTGCGCGGTGATGTCGCTACTTTTGATATCAAAGATGACAAGGGCAATATTATCGTTGAAGAAGGGCGTCGTATAACCGCGCGCCACATTCGTCAATTGGAAAAAGCCGGCGTTAATCAGATGGATGTTCCGTCAGAGTATTTGTTAGGTCGTGCACTGGCGAAAGATATTATCGACACCCGCAGTGGTGAATTGTTGTTTGAATGCAACACTGAAATTACCGCTGATGTGCTTTCCAAATTGGTTGCCGCAGGCGTCACTGATGTTGAGACCTTGTATACCAACGAATTGGATTGCGGTGCGTTTATTTCTGAAACCTTGCGCGTTGACCCAACCCGTACTGCATTGGAATCGCTGGTTGAAATTTATCGCATGATGCGTCCTGGAGAACCGCCAACCAAAGAGTCGGCAGAAGCATTGTTCCAGAATTTGTTCTTCTCACAAGAGCGCTACGATCTTTCTGCGGTCGGCCGCATGAAGTTCAACCGTCGTCTCGGCCGCGAAGCTGAGACTGGCGAAGGCACTATATCTAATGATGATATTGTTGACGTGATGAAGACCCTGATCGCAATCCGGAACGGTAAGGGTGTTGTGGATGATATTGATCACTTGGGCAATCGTCGTGTTCGTTCTGTAGGTGAAATGGCTGAAAACCAATTCCGTGTTGGTTTGGTGCGTGTTGAGCGTGCAGTGAAAGAGCGTTTGTCAATGGCAGAAAGCGAAGGCTTGATGCCGCAAGATTTGATCAATGCGAAACCGGTTGCTGCTGCAGTAAAAGAGTTTTTTGGCTCTTCGCAGCTGTCACAGTTTATGGATCAAAACAACCCGCTGTCAGAGATCACACACAAGCGTCGTGTCTCTGCGCTTGGCCCTGGCGGTTTGACCCGCGAGCGCGCAGGTTTTGAAGTTCGCGATGTACACCCGACCCACTATGGCCGTGTATGTCCAATCGAAACACCGGAAGGTCCAAACATTGGTTTGATCAACTCTCTGGCTACTTATGCCCGCACTAACAATTACGGCTTTCTTGAGAGCCCGTATCGCAAAGTGATCAACGGCAAAGTAACCAATGAAATTGATTTTCTTTCTGCAATTAATGAATCCGATTATGTAATTGCACAGGCATCGGCAACTTTAGATGCGGATGGTAATTTGACCGAGGACTTGGTTTCCGTACGTCACCTGAATGAATTTACCTTGAAAGGTCCGGCTGATGTCCAATATATGGACGTATCTGCGCGCCAGGTGGTTTCTGTTGCAGCTTCTTTGATTCCATTTCTTGAGCACGATGACGCCAACCGTGCGCTGATGGGTTCAAACATGCAGCGTCAAGCTGTACCAACCCTGCGCTCACAGAAGCCGCTGGTGGGGACGGGTATGGAGCGCAATGTTGCTTCCGACTCAGGTGTGTGTGTGGTTGCCAAACGCGGCGGTGTGATTGATAGCGTTGATGCTGGCCGTATTGTAGTAAAAGTACATCACGATGAAGTGGAAGCGGGCGATGCCGGTGTAGATATCTACAATCTGATCAAATACACCCGCTCCAACCAAAATACCTGTATTAACCAACGCCCAATCCTAAGCATCGGAGACTCAGTATCCCCTGGCGATATTCTGGCCCATCCCCCTTCACTCCATATGGGCGAATTGGAAGTC
>NZ_JBRFPI010000274.1:0-6227 GCF_053579595.1 Cellvibrio sp. | reverse complement strand
TCGTGAAGACGTACTGTTGAAACTTTCAAAGCCGCGCGGTTCGAAGACCATGGCAAGCCATCTCGAAAAGACGGTTGGCATCAAAGGCGTGAAAGCGGGACTGTTGCGTGAGTTTGTATCGAAAGATGATTTTGGAAATATTGAGAAGTTGGCTGACGCAATAAAAGCATTATCGATCCCGCTGATTTCGCCGCGCCCCATTGACGAAGCCATCAGCAGTGCGGGCGGCGTACTATTCGATGAGCTGGATGAACATTTGATGTTGAAGAAGTTACCCGGTGTTTTTTGCGCAGGTGAAATGCTTGATTGGGATGCGCCTACCGGCGGTTACCTGCTTACCGGCTGTTTTGCCAGCGGGCGCGCGGCTGGTTTAGGTGTGGTGAAATATTTGCGGGACATGACTTGATGCGCGCATTGGTAGTAGGTTATGTCTGGCCGGAACCTGCTTCATCTGCTGCGGGCACGCGTATGTTGGAGTTGGTGCAGCTGTTGTTGAAGATGGATTATCAGGTGACATTTGCATCGGCCGCGGCTTTATCCGAACATCGATTTGATTTAAACAGTTTGGGTGTTACCGAAAAAGCGATTGCATTGAACTGCAGTAGCTTTGATGAGTTTGTGCGCGAATTAAAACCGAATCTGGTTTTATTTGATCGATTTTTTACCGAAGAGCAATTTGGTTGGCGTGTTGAGCAAGCTTGTCCGGACGCGTTGCGAATTCTCGATACTGAAGATCTGCACAGCCTGCGCCATGCGCGCCAACAATTATTAAAATCTGCGCAGAAACTCTGTGGCAGTGAAAAAGAAAAACAATCGGTTGCCCCCATCACCGCCGACAGCGAACTGCTCTATCAGCAGATGTGTGCGGACGATATGGCGGTGCGCGAAGTGGCAGCGATTTTTCGTTGTGATCTATCGCTAATGATTTCTGAAGTTGAAATCGATTTGTTGCAGCGCTATTTTGCTGTTCCATCCCAGCTACTTTTTTACTGCCCATTTCTATCGCAGCAGAAAGTTGATGTTGCATCGCTACCCGATTTTTCGGCGCGACAACATTTTATTGCCATCGGCAATTTTCGCCATGAACCCAATTGGGATTCAGTGCTCTGGCTAAAACATCAGCTTTGGCCAATGATCCGTGCACAGCTGCCGCAGGCAGAGTTGCATATCTATGGCGCCTATCCTCCGCCCAAGGCAACACAATTACACAATGCGAAAGAAGGCTTTCATGTCAAAGGCTGGGCGGCAGATGCACAGGCGGCAATGCAGTCCGCGCGCGTTTGCCTTGCGCCGCTGCGGTTTGGTGCGGGCATTAAAGGTAAGTTGATGGATGCTATGCGTTGTGGCACTCCGAGCATCACCACCAGCATTGGTGTTGAATCCATGAGTGACGGATTGCCGTGGGGCGGGGCGGTTGCAGATGACGCTGAGACATTTGTTGCAGCGGCAGTTGCGCATTACCAAGACGAAACCCTGTGGCAACAAAAACAACAATATGGCTTTTCCATTCTGCGCGATTATTTTTATCGCACAGATCACGCCCTCGCGTTACAAACTCGTTTGACGGAACTGCTTCACAATCTGCAGCGCGAGCGTGGCGATAACTTTATCGGCCAAATGCTGCGCCATCACTCCCACAAAAGCACCCAATATATGGGGCAGTGGATTGAAGCGAAAAATAAGTAATTCTTTTTTCTTTTTCGCTGAATAAATCCGTACTTCTCCTTCCCACTTTGATCTTTTAAAAGTGCCACGTTCGAGTTTCCTTCAATCCTTTGACAACGTTGTCCATTGCGCATAGCCTGCTTCTCGGTAGGTGAACCCTTTTTAATAATCAAATATTTCCTCTTGGGAAATAAAACCGGACGGGTGATTGCAAAATGAACCTCAGAAAAATAGTCGGAGTTGCTTCCGCATTTCTTTTATCGACACAGGCTTATGCCTACAACTGCAATGGCGTAGCCCAATATGTTGATGGCCGCTCATACAGTAACAATGCGATTGTGCAAAACGTGGGTAGTGCTTTTAGCTGTAAAGTGGGCGGCTGGTGTACGGTTGGCGGCCCTTATGCGCCCGGCACAGGTTGGGCAGCGGGCGATGCCTGGACTAACCTTGGCTCTTGCGGCACAACCACCACCAGTTCAACGCCTCGCTCAAGCACTCCTTCTAACACAACATCCAGTACGCCGAGCACCGGCGGTAACTGCCCTAACTGGGCTGCTGGTACCAACTACACCGTTGGTGTGGTGGTGAGATATAACAACGCTTTCTATCGTGCGAAGAATGAAAACCCTGGCTATGATCCGGTGATCAGTACCTGGTTCTGGGAACCAGTTGCTTCTTGCCCGGGTGGCACAAATTCATCAAGCAGTTCGGGTAATAACGGCACTTGCGCCGCCTGGGTTGCTGGAAGAATGTATTACGCAGGCAATACCGTGAGTTATAACGGTGGCACCTTCCGCGCGAAGTATGACAACCCGGGTTACGATCCGTTGGTCAGCACTTGGTATTGGGAGCCAACCAGCGGTTGCAATGGCACTGGCACCAGCTCAAGTGTGTCATCGACTACCAATCCCGGAACCGGTTTTGCGGCAGTGGTGAGCGAAGCGCAATTTAATCAAATGTTCCCGGGCCGCAATCCTTTCTACACCTATGCAGGTTTAGTGGCTGCTACCAAAACCTATCCAACCTTTGCTGGCACGGGTGATCTCCAGCTGAAAAAACGCGAAGCAGCGGCGGCACTCGCTAACTTCTCGCATGAGACTGGCAGTTTTGTGCACGTCACTGAAATTGCGCGCGGCTTGTACTGCAGTGACTGGGGCAATTTGGCAACTTGTCCATGCGAGCCTGGCAAGCAATATTATGGTCGTGGTCCTATCCAGTTGAGTCACAACGGCAACTACTGTGCTGCTGGTGCTGCGCTAGGTTTGGATTTGCGTCGCAACCCTGAGATTGTTGAGCAGAACGCGACAGTAGCCTGGCAAACAGCACTTTGGTTCTGGATGACCCAGAGCGGATCAGGTTATCGCCCGGCGCATGACAATATTGTTAACAACTATGGCTTCGGTGAAACCATCCGTACCATCAATGGTGCAATCGAGTGTAACGGTGGAAACCCTGCACAAGTGCAAAGCCGTATCAACGAGTTCAACCGCATCCTGCAAATTATTGGCGGAACGGCGGGTAATAATCTGGGTTGTTAATCTGCTCGGGTAAATAAAAAAACGCCGCATTTTTGCGGCGTTTTTTTATTGGCGATATAAAAATAAAATAGAGTAAAGATAACTTATCCGTTAGTAAGCTATTCCTTAATAACCCATCAGTTTTACCTCGTTCATATTCGCAGCATTGAATTTTTTAACACGTAAATAGCGCGTAGTGAGATTGATTGGGTAGCTCGTAAATTTCAAATAGCGCGTCAGTGAGTCTGACACTATCACCGCTTGTGAGTGTGATAAATCACCATCAGAAAACTCTACCAACCCTGTGCCATTTGCATCATAGAGAGTTATTTCCGTCAGTGTATATTCGCGGCCTAGATCAATAATTGCTTCAACGGGATAAATCGCTGCTGACCAACCTGCGAACCAATAAGTAGTGGGTGCAGTGGAATTTTGTTCATCCACTAAAGCGGAAACATTTCCTGTTGCACCGGGTAGAATCATTGCGGGTGACAATAAAATAGGCGCTGGCGTACCTCCGTCTGTCGTGCTTGAACTTGCCGATGACACTATCGAACTTGATACCGAAGAGCTTGCACTGGATGCAATAGAGCTTTCAATGGATGAACTAGTAATAGACGAGCTAGCAATCGACGAGCCCGAACTTGAAGTGGGAACAGATGATGGCGTTGATGACAGGGCAGTGGATGATGCCGTGCTGCTGCTTGATGCTGTGTCATAGTCAAGCGGAAATAAAGGTTTTCCCTGATCAGAATTTTTTTGTGACAGCATCCAGTTATAAATATTTTTTTCAGTAGTCGGCAGTGCGCTGTGAGTGCCGTTGTAAACTTCCCGCCAACCGCTGTGGCCATTGTTGGGCATAAAGGTCGCGCGTAAATTATTCGGGCGCAATGCGGACAGCAATGTGCAGCTTTTGTTGTTGTAGCGGCAAGTGTAGGCAGGGTTTATGTATTCAATGGTCGCTTCAGGGCAACTGCTATTGCCATTGATAATAGTGCGCAAATTCCCGGCACCCATATTGCCCGATGCGCCGCCTGCAAATCCCCACAGCGATACGTTGTTGCTGCGTACCAAACAGGGATCGATTCCGCCTGCGGCTTCTATCGCCACTGCTGCGGAAAAATGTGTCGGGTTAGCGGCAATATAGTTAAAGACACTGCCGCCGCCCATGCTCAAGCCCGTGAGATAAATGCGGTCTGCATCTAACTCAATCCCTTTTGCTGCCAGTTGCACGGTGGTGTCGGAAATTACACGGCGAATCACATCCGCTGAAAATCCTCCGCGTTGCATCGACTGCGGAATAATCACCACCATATTTTCTTGCGGAATAAATTGACCGTTAACAATGGCTGCACCAGGACCGCCTGCCTGATTTTCAACTTTTATTAAATTAGTGGAGATGCTGGCGTAATAAGCATCATCGCGGTTGTAACACATATTCAGTACAGATGACCCTTGTTCACCCATGCCGTGTAAAAAAATAACGGCAGCATATTTGCCTGTTTTTATTTGCGTAGCGCCGTTAGCGGGTGCGTACACATAATAGGGCACGCGCGATATCAGTTTTGTGTTGACGCCAGCCGTGCATTGGGCGCCTTCATGGGACATGTATTGAAAACGAATCATGCTCGCTTTTGACATATAGGTGGGTGATTCAGGAAAGCGAGTATCAATGAGTGCGAGTGCGGAGCAACTAATTAAACAAAGAAGCGCAATAGTGATTTTTTGCATAGCTGTTCGCCTTTATAAAACCAGAATTGAATTTTCAGTGAGCGGCCAACCCACTGCCAGCGTCCATACCGTGGTTAGAGCTTCCAAGCTTAGGGCGAGTCTGGAGGCTTTGCAGTTGTTTGCTTAATAGTTTTTCCAGCGTGAGACTTTTGCACGCATAAGAAAATCAGCTTGAATTAAAAAATTTATAAAGCTATGAATTTTGATGCCAATGTGGTGTAGCCGCTACTTATTAGGTGCTAAATCACTAGTTAATATTTCATAAGTGAAAATTTATTTTTTGCGGCGAGCAAGGATGAGGGCTTGAAAGTACCAGATATTGCTCCATATGTGATGAATTCCTACAATCCGTGATATTTATGCCACTCCAACCACTCCTGCAGCAACAATCTACTATTCGGTTCTTATGGGGCGGGATTTTTGTTGTTGGCTTTTTGTGTCTGCTAGCGGGTTGGAGTTTGGAGTCGTCAGCGGATTACTCCAGCAGTGATGCCGGGCGTAATAGCCGTGTGGTGTCTGTGGATATGCCGCTGCACGCCAACAGCGAACATTCTTTCACGCTGAAACGTTTCTTTAGTCGCAACAAAGATCAACCCAGGTCCGCCGAGCCGCCGGAGCCTATTTGGGCATTAACAGCGAATGACATTATTACCTTGCATTCGCATGTAACAGCAAGGTTACATAATTCCACTGAGCAATATCCGCATATATTTCTTCATCAATTACAAACACTCAATATCTCCCGCGCACCACCGCTCGTTTAATCCCTCCCGTTAAAAAACAAATTTAATTTTTTTGCTTTCCTCTCACTGCGTTAAAACAGTGACGAGCGCAGGCATGGCGGAGTATTGGCGATGAAAACACTTTTTTCGCGGGCGATTGTCTATGGCCTGATTATTTTATTCGGATTGCTCTGTGCACTGCCGAATGTATTACCGGATTCTGCATTAGAAAAATTACCTGCGTGGTATACGCAGAACCAATTAACGCTTGGTTTGGATTTACGCGGCGGTTCGCATTTGTTATTGGAAGTGGATACCAGCGAGTTGGTGGCGAATAAAAATCCCGCGCTGCATGAGCAAATAGTGCGCGATGCGGTAGAGCAAAGTTTGGAAGTGGTGCGCCGCCGTCTGGATGAAACCGGCATGGTGGCGCCGATGATTACGCGACAGGGTAACGACAGCATTTTAGTCCAGCTGCCCGGTGTGAATGACCCACAACATATCCGCGAATTATTGGGCACTACCGCGCGCATGACGTTTCATTGGGCGGCGAATGAAAAATCGGCTTTGCTCGGGAAAATCATTTCAGTGC
>NZ_JBRFPI010000273.1:0-6245 GCF_053579595.1 Cellvibrio sp. | reverse complement strand
AATGCTTGCACTTGCCGGGAAAATAATCGCTCGTAGCCATAATCGTTACCGATAGCAGTAAGGATTGAGGTATCGGTGGTCAATGCGATAGCGGGCAATCCAGGACGATCGTAATGAAAGCGGCTGACAAATTCGCCCGCGATATGTTGCGCATCGGCCGCTGATCCACCATTGCCTGCAATGAGCACTTTGCCACCATTGCGTAAGCAAGCAACAATAGTTTCTGCCGATTCAACGACCTGATTCAGCAGCACTTTATCTGCTTGAATATCTGCAATTAATGTTGCTAATTTTGCCAATTCTTTTTCAATAAAATGAATCATATTACTCTCCAAGAGTGTGCACCCTGTTCAACAAAAACTGCCGTCATCACCTGTCCATTAAAACCATTCAGGGCACGGATAACATTGGGACGTTTGGCAGGATCAACTAAAAACATCATGAAACCACCACCACCAGCGCCCGATACTTTTCCGGCAACCGCGCCCGAGGCGATGGCGGCGTTATAAATAATATCGATATCCGTATTGCTAATCGTCGAGGCCATTTTCTTTTTGGCCTCCCAGGAGGAGCGCAAAGATGCAGCGAGGTTTTCAAAATCCCCCTGCAAAATAGCCTCTTTCATTTTTTGCGCTTCCGCTTTTACTGCTTGCAATGCTGCCATGGCTTGATCATTACGACCGACTACATTACTAGTTTGTTCTTTAATAATATTGGCTGACTCGCGCGATACGCCGGTATAAAAAAGTACCAGCGATGATTCAAGCTCAGCGCGATGATCGGTTTTAATCCGCAGTGGATTAACGATCACACGGTCGTGATAAAACTCCATAAAATTAAATCCGCCAAATGCGGCGGCATATTGATCCTGTTTGCCACCAGCCAAATTTAAATCAACACGTTCAATCTCATAAGCAAGTTTGGCAATATCGTATTCACCCAACGGCAAGGCAAGGTATTCAACAAACGCCTGCACCATCGCTACCACCATGGTAGACGACGAGCCAAGACCAGAACCGGGCGGCGCTTCACTGTGAGTAACCAATGACACTGGTATAGCTTTGCCATCGAGAAATTCACGCACAATGCGATTATAAACACCGGCATGCAGCTCCAGTTTTTTGCCCGCATCAATTACAGGTACGGCAGCCCCCTGCCAACGCGCTTCGATATCAGCAGCAACAAATTCAACGCCGCTGTCGTTGTAGCTGAGCGTCGCGTAAGCATATTTGTCGATAGTGGCATTGAGCACGTAACCACCGAATTCATCGGAATAAGGTGATACATCGGTGCCACCACCTGCGAGACCCAGACGCAGCGGTGCACGCGCCCTGACTTTGCCATAAAGTTTATCCAAATTTAAACGCATTAGAGTTTGCCTTCGCCGGGAAATGAAATTTTAAGCGATTGTTGAAGCATGCTGCTCATCGCGGCCTCTGAAAAATGTTTTTCTACAAACAGGGCGCCATTGTTGGAGCTGCTACGCCACTGAATATCGTCATTCAAAATCTCGCACACATGCGCGGCAAATTCTGTAGCGCCCGATGCAACCGGCGTAACCTCAGCCAACCCCTCCAGGCCCTGTGCCCCAATATCAGTGGTCACCAGAGGTGTACCGTAGGCCATAGCTTCAATTACTTTATTTTTTATACCGGCACCATAACGCAAGGGCACAACCGCGACGCGCGCATTCAAGTAATGCGCCAATAATTGTTCGTCGGTCACATAGCCGGTGACAATCACTTTATCCGAAGCCAGGGCTTTGACCTCATCAGAAGGATTGGATCCAATCAAATACACTTCGACATCACCAATACGGTTTTTGATTTCGGGCAAAATTTCTTTCACAAACCATTTTGCCGCATCCGTATTGGGTGGATGACCGAAACCGGCGACAAAAATAATCCGGTTATTATTGACAGGATCACGCTGCAGGTAATTGGAAGCCTGCGGATAAATATAGGGCGATATAGTCTGCGCTGTAACAGTGGGATACTGGGCATGAATAAAACCGGTCTCCTCATCCGATGGGTACAACACCATATCCACCGCGTGCCAAATTTTACTTTCCATTTGCAAACAATCGTCAGCTTCTTTTAATAGACGATTATTACCCGTGACCTGAGCTTCATTTTGCATACGCGCAAAATGCAGATCGTGACCGTAGTAAGCAACATGGATATCGGGAAACTTTTTGAGTGTATCCAAATAATTAATTGCGATATGCGGACGACTTAACAGTACCTGGGTCACCTGCCCTTCTGCTGAACGAATCCAGTCCTCGAACTTACCGACATAATCACCGCCGTAAATAACCTCCACGCCCAACTGCTGCAATTGCGGTGTGTATTCGGGATCAAACCACAAGTTATCCGGCCAGAATTTCACATTACAATTCATGTTTAGCAAAGTTTGGATGAATGCCACCATAGTGCGCGAGCCAGCATCACGATCCGGGCGCGGCACATAGTGATCGACAATAACAACGCAGGGTTTAGCAAGGGATTTATCGCGCGCAGCAAATACCCGCTGGGCGTTCTCGGGATGCTGGCTCAACACGCTTCGCCATTTTTCAAAAAATTTCTTTTGGTTTTCCAATTGATACGACTTGATGCCACCCCCGTGCACATCGGTGCCATTGGAAACACCCTCGTAATGAACAATCACTGATGCCGGTTGGTAGTAAAGTTTTAATCCAGCGGCACGCACCTTGAAAGCCAAATCTGAATCTTCACAATATGCAGGCACATAGCGCTCATCAAACAATCCCAACTCGACAAACAATTTTTTCTTAATCAGCAGGGAAGCGCCAGATGAATAGTCAACCTCTTTCAAATAATTAAATTGCGGTTGGGATGGATCTTGAATACGACCGTAATTCCACGCGGAACCATCGCGCCATAAAATACCGCCAGCCTCTTGCAATCGACCATCGGGATACACCAGTTTTGATCCCACCATACCGCAATCAGAATGACTCGCAAATACTTCCAACAATTTATCCAACCATCCCTCGGTCACTTCAGTATCGTTATTCAGCAAATAAATATATTCACCCTTGGCCAGCGACACCGAGCGATTGCACGAGCGGATAAAACCCAGATTGTGTGGATTAACCTCATAACGCAGCCCCTGCACCTGCTGCAAACAATGAATCTCGTGATCGGGGGAATGATCCTCCATCACAATCACTTCAATTGTTGCTTTCGGTTTATGACGTGCAATAGATGCCAAACAGGTGAGCGTCACCGGTAAATTGCCATAGCTAGGAATCACCACTGACACCACCGGCGCCGATGACACGGGCAAGACCAAGCTATTTAGTACCGATTGAATGTCATCGGGTGCAATAACCCCCTGAATGGCAACCGCAGGTAAATTCGGTTTACCGCTGCGACGCCACATTTCATAATGCACCACCCCTTCAAACATCGAACCGGCAATGCGATAAATGCAACCTGCCATTGCATTTTTAATATGCGAATTTAACGGCAACCGATGGTAGGTGTTGCGCGCCAAGCGCTGCAAACGCGGCTTAAGCGCTGTGATAACCGAGTTGGTCTCGCCACGCAACAAGCGTCCGACAACACGCAAAGGGCGAGTGATCTTCCACGAGCGCGAATTGATGACCCGTGTGTAATCCGATTGTAAGTCCTTCAGTTGATACTCCAGATTTTTATTAACAGCAATTTGCGAATCTAATTGTTGGATTTGTAAATCCAGTTTTTGTTGCGTGATATCTAGTTGCTCGTTTGTATCCTGCAAGCGTTGAAGTAACTGACTGTTTTTATCGTTCAGCTGTGTAATATTTTCTTGGGCCGATGCTATGTCTTCACGCAAACGAGATTCACTACTGCGCACAACCACTAACTGCTGATCCAAAGATTTGGCCCAATGGGTTCGCTCCTCGACTTGCCGCTCAAGATCTTTTGCCCAGCGGGTTCGCTCCTCGACTTGCTGCTCAAGATCTTTTGCCCAGCGGGTTCGCTCCTCAATTTCTTGCTCAAGGTCTTTGGCCCAACGGGTTCGCTCTTCAGCTTGCACTTCCAGCGATTTCGCCCACTGAGTTCTCTCCTCAACCTGTTGTTCGAGGTTGATCGCCCAGCGCGTACGCACCTCCACCTGATCCTCTAAAGATTTAGCCCATTCGGTTCTTTCAGTAACTTGCTGCTCTAATGATCTCGCCCATTGTGTGCGCTCTTCAATCAGCTGTTTTAAACCAGAAACATTTTCACTGACATAAACATAATCTATCGCTGCATTTTCAATTTGATCGAGCAATAAAAACTCTTCATCCAATCGCTGTTTTTGCGCGAGATACAATTCATTAAAATGGTAAATCGCAGATTGATTATCTACCAACAGCAAATCATGGCTTAAGTCATATGCGGAAATCACAGCAGATGGGCATTGCCAATCATGCTTTAAATCAGTGGTTGAAAAAGTGGTATGACGTAAATTATCGTCCAGAAACTCTTGAACAAAGTGAGCAGCCAAATCTGGTTGAATGTTCAGATTCAATTGCTGTGCAAGGAACTCCAGTTGGGCTTCCGGCGACTCCATTAGCCGATCATAATCAATCGCCACAAGCGAGGCAGACAAGTGCTGGGTGAGTATCGCCAGATTATAACTCAGCCAGAGTAAATAGCCCTTACGTATAGGTGTTTTATTCCGTTTTAGAATTGAGTTGGCAACACTTAATGGATGACGCAAACAAAGCACATATTGGGTCTCGCATTCCATCAACGCAAATACCTTCACCCAAAACTTTAGCAATTTAGAGACGCGCGGATCCTTAAAGCCGAACAGTTCATGACCGACCATTTTGGTACGCAATAAATCGGCGGCCTTTTCTAAATAGCCTGCATTAACCAATTGCTCTACTTGAGCATCTGTCACCAGCGATAGACTGAACCAGTTCTGCCCAATCATATCGAGCATTTCGATATTCAAATCATTAATAGATTTGTCTTCAAAAAAGCCTTTGGGGTTGTCTTTTCCTGCTGGCAATAAATCATCGCCTAGACTCACACCCATACAGGCCAGCGCATTCATCACAGCACTAGTGCCACTGCGGTGCATACCTAAAACAACAACTAATCTCTTGGTCATATTCACAAGCAATCTCTTTATCAAATTTTAATTGTATGAACGTATGTTTCGTATAACCAATCAGTATGCCGTCAACCAACAACTAGACTGTTCACGCAAATGCGTCACACGATATTCGAGCTACGAAAACATCAAAATAGCTAACTTTTAACTTTCTGCTCAACACTTGAAAAAAGACATTTGGCATTTCATCAAACCCACGAAAAACCCGGCGTATCGGCGGATACTTTCTACAATTTTGTGATTTACTATGAGCAATAACGAGCTTATTGAATTGTTACAAACATTCTGCATCAATCAGTCTCACACCAAAACGATCTTTTTCTGACATTTGAGGGGAAAAATCTATTTTCCAATTGATGGCAAGGTCGGGATCATCCCACGCTATACATCGTTCGTTTGTTGGTGCGTAGTAATCCGTGGTTTTATATAAGAACTCTGCGCATTCACTTAAAACAACAAAACCATGAGCAAACCCTTCAGGCACCCATAACTGGCGCTTATTTTCAGCACTAAGCTCTACGCCAACCCTTTGGCCGAGAGACGGGGAGTTTTTTCTAATATCTACTGCGACATCAAACACTGTTCCCACAACCACCCGCACCAATTTTCCTTGCGGCTGATGCACCTGATAATGCAAACCACGCAAAACGCCCTGAGCCGATCTACTGTGGTTATCTTGTACAAATTCCACCCGTCTTCCGACGGCAGCATCAAATTGCTGCTGATTGAAGCTCTCATAGAAAAAGCCGCGCTCATCGCCAAACAACTTCGGCTCTATTATCAGCACATCAGGTATCTTGGTCGGGACAATATTCATTTACCAAAGCTCACACAAATAAATAATTAGTAAAATTCAGCAGTAATTTGTTTTGCTAACACTGACATTCAATATCTTTTGCCTAATGAAACTTATTGTTAAGTAGGCGTAAAAGATATTGCCCGTACTCGTTTTTTGCTAATGGCTGCGCCAACTTTTCGAGCTGCGCTGAGGATATGAAACCACTGCGATAGGCTATCTCCTCTGGGCAGCAAACTTTCAACCCCTGCCGATGCTCAATAGTTTCAATGAAATTACTAGCCTCGATCAAACTTTCATGGGTTCCGGTATCCAACCAAGCGTAACCTCTTCC
>NZ_JBRFPI010000272.1:0-6259 GCF_053579595.1 Cellvibrio sp. | reverse complement strand
GCACTTGAAGATACGTTTGGGCGATTGGATGGAATCCTGTATAATGCGGCAGATTTAGGCGAGCGCACACCCATCAGTAATTATTCAGTTAGCGCTTGGTTGCGCTGCATGCAAATCAATGTGAATTCACCGTTTATGATGACGCAGGCGTTGCTGCCACTGCTGGAACGCTCAGAAAACGCGAGCATTTTATTTACCAGCTCCAGCGTTGCATTTAAAGGCCGTGCATTTTGGGGCGCTTATGCTGCATCCAAAGCGGCGACCGAAAACTTTATGCAGACACTACACGACGAACTGGAAAGCGCAACTCGCATTCGAGCCAATAGTATCAACCCCGGCGCGACACGTACTGCTATGCGCGCATCGGCGTATCCTGCAGAAGATCCGGAAACAATCAAAACACCAGAAGAATTAATGCCTTCTTATGTATATTTATTAAGTGATGAATCTGTTGGCGTTAGCGGGCAGGCATTTCATTATCAACAATAATTTCATGCTGCCATATTCACGCAAAGAATGACGCAATAAAAAAGGAGATCAATGGATCTCCTTTTTTTTACTCAGGCTTGAGAGTGTTATTAATGACTGGATTTTTGCATCATCTCCAGCAGCGAGGCTTCCGCACGGGACAGCCCACAGCGCCGCGCCACCTCATCACAATCCATACCCATCTTAAACATTTGTGCCGCCTGTGAATAAGGCTGGAATTCGTCGTCATTGTAGTAATCAATTTTTTCCGGCTGCTTAGCCGCATTGGCTTGCAAACGCTTTTCCATTGCCAGCAAACGCTGCCCCATGCCGACCGAACCACTGCTGGACGCCGCCACTTCGCGCATCAATTTTTGAATCAGTTTTTCATTTGCATCTGCTTGACGGCGCACGTGCTTCAAACTGAGCACGGCAATCACCAGTGCGATAACACTGACAATTGCAGATGCCGACAAACCTATTTCCAACACTGTCATGAGAGTTTCTCTGCGCCCGATTCCATCAATGACGGCCAGCTTGCCCTAAGTGGTGTAACAACTCAAACATCTTCCAACTCTGACCACTCTTCACTGGTCAGTAATTTGTTCAAGTCGATCAGGATCAAGAGTTCATTGTTTTTGTGGCAAACACCCTGGATGAACTTCGCACTTTCTTCATTGCCAACATTGGGAGCCATTTCGATTTCAGATTGGCGCAGATAAACCACTTCGGCCACGCTATCCACCAAAATACCAATCACGTGGCGGTCAGTTTCGATAATCACGATACGGGTGTTATCGGTAATCTCGCCGCTGGATAAATTAAAGCGGTGGCGGGTATCAATCACCGTCACTACGTTACCGCGTAAATTGATAATCCCCAACACATAGGATGGCGCTCCCGGTACGGGGGCTATCTCTGAGTAGCGCAACACTTCCTGCACTTGCATCACATTAATGCCGTAGGTCTCACCATCAAGACGAAAGGTTACCCACTGCAATACGGGATCATCACTACTCTTATTTTTTGCTGCATCAGTTGCCATCGTCTAATTCCTCTATGGCCGCCTCCGGTAGACGGCAAATCACGTAAATGTCGTTATAACTATAGCCGAGGACTTTTTCTATGCCACTTTTGTTTAATCTCCTAGGCCGGAGGAAATAATCAACCTGGCACAATCAGGCGGGTACAAAATTTTTATCTGCATCGACCAGCATTTGACCGATACGGGGTATATCCAACAAAGCGCACATATGATCTTTCACTGTGCCAGCAAGCCAAGGGCGCTTGCTGCGATCACTGCGCCACTTAACATCATCGGGCATCAAGGTGATAGGTTGATTCACCGAATCAACGGCCAACCCCCAAGGCACTCCGTTGATCGACATCACGTACTTTGCGGTTTCCAAAAACTTGGGATCATAACGCTCGGGCATCACAAACTTGGCCGTATTCACGGTACGGATTTTACCGGCCGGTGTGGGTTGCAGCCCCATAAACCAATCAGCCTGGCCAAACAACGGGGTCAACTCATCCGTTAGCGGCTGTATTTGCCCAAGCGATATCAGCGGTACCGCAAGCGTTAGTCCTGAAACCTTAAACAAGAGCACGTCAAAGCGCGATTGCGCCCACTGCGGACGGCCATTCTTCAGCCATTCCAACCCCTCCATTTGAAAATGCGCAACTTGGGAGATTTCTTCATGCGTAACCGCTGTGATCACCTCTACAGGAACAGCCTCGACAACTGGAGTTTCAATAATCCATTCCTGAATTTCATCAGGATCGCTGACAAATGAGGTTTTTGTCTCAGTCGAAACCTGCGTAGTTACTGGTGTATCCACTAATAATTGTGTTCGCGCCGATTGCAGCAGCTTTTCAAGTTGACGCTTCTGCTCCAGTGTTTGAACGGGTTCGGGTTCAGCAAATGCGGCTATAGGTTTGGGAGCAGATTTAGGCGTTGGCTCAGCGCGCAGGTTGGTTTTTTTAAGTTTTTCTTCCGGATTTTTTTTAGTCGGCAAGGAAACCACACGTGCACCACCGAAGCCTGCGGCAATCGGCATGGGGCGATCATCTATTGCCGCAAACGCATGCTCAAGTAAATCTTCTCCACCGAGCAAATCATCAAAGTAATGACTCAACCTGACGTCAGACGGCTTGATATCATCGCCGTAATCTTTTCGCTTACTCACGACACGACACCCGCCTTATTGGCGATAACTACTGGCGAGGTCTCGATTTTTGCTTCATCCGCACGTATCGCTTTTTCCAACCAATGCCAGAGAGACTGATAAGCCTCGGCACCACGGCTGGTTGCATCAAATAGATGGGGCGGTACACCGGCCTTACTCGCATCGCGGAAGCGGGTATCGATAGGAATATGGCCAGGCCAGGCCTGTTCAGGATAAGTATTTCGAATGGTACGCAAGCTCGTGACCGATGCTTGGGTACGGCGGTCAAACATAACGGGAACAATAGTATAGGCCAGGGCTTTCTTGCGTGAACGCGACATCATCTTAAGTGTGTTGACCATGCGCTCCAACCCTTTGAGCGCAAGGAACTCCGTCTGCACGGGAATCACCAAATACTGGCAAGCCGCCAATGCATTTACCATCAATACACCCAACAAGGGCGGTGTATCTATCAACACATAATCGTAATCATCGGCGATATGCGCCAACGCCCGGCTTAATACGAGCCCCATCCCATCCTGCCCTATCGCTTGGCGCTCCAGGGTAGCCAAGGCAGTGGTCGACGGCATTACATGAAGATTGGGATAATCGGTGGCGATGATCAGCCTGCGGATAGAATCCCGCGAAAGCTCTTTGCGCTCCTGGAACAAGGTGTAGCTGCTGAGGGTTTGGGAGTCAGGATCCTGACGGAAATAGGTCGATAGCGAACCATGCGGGTCAATATCCAGCAATAGCACACGTTTCCCTGATGAGGCAATTAGCCCCCCAAGCGACACACTAGTGGTCGTTTTACCCACCCCACCCTTTTGGTTTGCTATTGCCAGAACACGCACGTTTGAATCCTCGCTGGCGTCAAACACCAGACATTTTTGCCCCTATACCAAGCAAAGCAAGCTCTATGCCCACTCGCCTAAAAACGAGATTTTTCAATCAGCCGGAAGTTAATTATTGCCCAGCCCCAAGGAACGTCAAGCTATCGGCATTTATTCGGGAATATTTAGCGAGGATGTAAAGCGAAATTACTCGCTTGCGACAGGGAAAAGATCCGGCAGATTTTAAATGCCGGCGACCGATTACTGAGGTGCATCACTGAAACTAAAATTACTCAGGGGTATCACGCGGCGATTTGTTTGCTTGAGCATGGACTCAGCCCAGGTGAAGTTCTCAAACTGATGAAACAACGCATCAAAACTGCCATCATCCATCGCTATTTTCAACCCAAATGAAAGCCGCTCGGCGAGCAAAGTATTCGATTTATTCACATAGAAATACACCGGGTTTTCATAGCGAAGGAGCAACTCACGCTCAAGCGCCAACCCCTTATCTGCATAAGCGCTCACCTCAGGTAATACTTGATGGATGCCACGGGAGTAATAGTCAAACCGGTTAGATGCCAGCATTTTGAACAAATTAAAATAACTTAAGCTCAATACCAGTGGCAGTCCGTTTTCTTCCATAACGGTCCTATCCGGCCAGTGGGAGCCAATACCACCGCGTAAGCGACGCAAATCTTCTATGGACTTAACCTGAGAGAATCGAGCCTGATCATCTGCGCGAATTAAAAATACACGATGGTCACTCAAATTTTTTAACAGACGAATTTTAATGGGCATTAGCTGGGCTGGTGCATTCCTATTGTAGGGCATCCAGGTGATATCAACTCGGCCCAACTCAATTTCGCGCAGCAGCCGGTTGGTAATTGGCATAACCGGAACCAATTTAATCTGGTACGGCCCATGAGTAGATGCTGTTTTGGTCAGCGCTAGCTCTAACACCTTGCTGAAGTAATAATCGTCGTGATCAGGTGTGAGTTTTTTCTCGCGCGATATCACCACTGTCATTAACGGTTTTATACCATCGGCGAAAGAACTTACCGGTGCGGCCATTAAATAGAAGGCAAAAAAAATCAACATCAGGCATCTGCAGTGCAAATACATTTTACCCAATGCCAATAGACGCATAAATGGCCTCATGGAGTTCACCCTGAATGCCCCGACTTTTTATCAACGTGGACTAGCAGGTTAATTTGATGCTGACGAACCAGGTGCAGCTTGGGGCAATGGTTTAGCGGGTTCAACACTAATCTTGGGGCGATCCATTTTGCGTTTGGCAACCATAATAGCGACACGGCGATTTTGGGCCCTACCCTGTTCTGTATTATTCGAAGCCACAGGTTGGTACTCACCATAACCCACAGCAGGCAAGCGTTCAGGTGCAACACCTTTACTCCCCAGTTATTTCACAATAGCGATGGCTCGCGCAGTGGACAGCTCCCAGTTGGTAGGGTATTTCATGCTCTTGATAGGAACGTTATCGGTAAACCCTTCTACCTGAACCGGGTTTGAATAGCCCTGCAAAATGCCCGCAATTTCATCAAATATTTTTTGTGCTTGCTCGCTGGTATCTGCGCTGCCCGATGAAAATAAAATGCTGTCTTTCAACTCTATCTGCAACCACAACTCATTGCTGGAGACTTGGATCATTTGATCATTGATGAGCTGCGTAAATTTTTCAGTCACTAAATCCGAAATTTGTGTGAGTTCATCGCTGGTTTTGATTGGTTCATCAGGCTCCGGGATTTCAACAGGGGACTCCGTGCTGACGGCATGACCACTAGTTGCTGATGTTTGCTCCCCACTCACTGGTTCTACTGCTGTTTGCCCCATATCAATTGGTGCGATGATCGCCGCTGATGGCGAGCTGGTATCTTGCGGCTCAGCATTGGTTTGTGTATCAGTAGGTTGGTTGAATGCTTCAATAAAGGTATCAGATAAGACACGGTATTTACTGTCATTCACTTGGGAAATGGAATACATCACGACAAAAAAAGCAAACAGCAGAGTAATGAAGTCGGCATAGGAAATCAGCCAACGCTCTTGATTAACATGAACCTCTTGCCGCCTGCGACGAACCATAAAAGACTACTATTGTTTACTTAATGAGGATGCAAATAGCCGTTTAATTTCATTTCAATCGAACGAGGGTTTTCACCATCCGCGATAGCAATAATACCTTCGATAATTAATTCACGGTACTGCGAATTTTCATTTACACACATGCGCAATTTGTTAGACATAGGGATGAACACCAAATTCGCAAGTGCCACACCATAAATGGTCGCCACAAAGGCAATAGCGATCCCAGGCCCGAGAGTGGCAGGATCAGCAAGATTATTCATGACATGAATTAAACCCATTACGGCGCCAATAATACCGATAGTGGGTGCGTAGCCGCCCATAGACTCATAAAATTTTATCGCATCAAAATCGCGCTGTTCATCCACAATCAAATCCGTTTCCAAAATACGGCGAATCACTTCCGGCTCATTGCCATCCACCAATAGCTGCAAGCCTTTTTTTGCAAACTTGTCTTTTTCCCGCTCGGAAATTGCCTCAAGCCCCAAGAGGCCATCCTTACGCGCGGCGGCTGCCCAACGCACTATATTGGCAACACCTTGTTTAAAGGGAACATAAGGCGGTTTAAAAACCCAACTAACAATTTTTAACGCACGCTTCAAACTATTTTTAGAAGTCTGCAACATTGCAGCACCCAAGGTGCCGCCAAATACGATAAAAGCGGCGGGCCCATTAACCAATGTGCCC
>NZ_JBRFPI010000271.1:0-6272 GCF_053579595.1 Cellvibrio sp. | reverse complement strand
CAAGCGCGAAGCCAATCTTGATTGGTTGAAGCGCGCCTACGAGAGTTTTGCATTGGACAATATCGCCGGCTGGAGTTTTATCGTTTTGGCGGGCGGTAAGGATGTTGCGTCATTCCGCATTCGCGTAGCTCAATCCCATTTGCGTGGTGATATGCTGCCGTCATATTGGTCGGAATGTGCGTTATTTAAAATTCAAGCTGGTGACTTTTCCAGCGCTGCATTTTTTAATCTACCCCTATTCCAACCTGCTACTGCGACCTATGCTCCTACGCGCAATGGTTTGATCGAGCTGCCGTTTAATAAATTACCCACACAAAAAGATTATCCCAACTTGGCGCTGCTCGCGATTCCTGTACCTCAGGAACAAATTCTGCAATCCCTGGCAGAATATCAAAAATCGCGTGTGAGTTACGATGCTGTTGAAAATATTTTACCTTGGCTCGCGTTTGTTTGGGGTGCAGGCAATGCCACCAATCCCCTGATGCAACAAATTGGCTTCCCTTCGGCAATGATGTTAAACCAAATTTTTAGTGCAAATGGTTTTGATCTTGCACCGGGGGTAAATGCGAATTTATCCGCACCGGAAACTTTCTGGAGCGGTGTAAAACACTGGCAGGATTATTACAGCAAAACCCAGGAACATGGCTTGCAACCCAAGATGCGTTTTGTGGTTGACCATATGTATGATATTGATGAGAGTTGAGGTTCGACCTAAATGAAAATTAAGACGTTGCTAATTCTATTGATTTTCTTCCCTCTCGTAGGGTGTGATCGTTACACGAAGGATCAAGCTGTAAGCCTGCTTAAAGGCCAGGAACCATTATCATTTTTAAATGGTTTCTTTAGTCTCACTTATCACGAAAACACCGGGGGTATGCTAAGTCTCGGGGCAGAGCTATCCGACGAGTTGCGGGTTATTCTATTCACGTTTCTGGTCGGTTTGGTGTTGGTAGGCGGCCTTATCTACATACTCATAAAACCGATGGATAAATATAGTTTTACGGTAGGCTTGCTTATACTTGCTGGTGGTTTTGGAAATTTATATGACCGAGCTGTCAATGATGGCCGTGTTGTGGATTTCATGTTGTTGCAGGTGGGGCCTCTTAAAACGGGTGTATTTAATGTCGCTGATATTGCAATCATGACCGGTTTATTTGGGTTCTTATTTGTTTCAAGTAAGTGGGGGCAACGACTAAGAAGGCCATCAGTTTGACTAACTTGACTGTGGGCTTATGTGTAAAGCTATCGCAATTATTTATTTGGCAGTGAGAGCCTAGATGATTGAACTGAGAAAATTTGAACAAAAAGATGAGACGCTTTTGGTTTCATATTTAAATGACGAAGCTCAAACACATTTCCTCTCCGCAAGACTTCCTCAGCCATATACAAATGAAGCCGCACATTGGTGGGTAAATACAGGCAGTAAAATTGGCGTTGTTTACGCCATAATTCACAATGGCATATTTGTCGGTTCAATTGGCGCTATTCCAGGTGAATTTGAAAAACAAAAAACCGCTGAAATAGGTTATTGGGTGGCTAGGTCTTATTGGGGCAAAGGTATTGCTTCAGAGGCTTTGCAAAAATTTACCGATTTTCTCTTTGAGAATACGGATTTTATTCGGCTAAATGCTTCAGTGTTTGAGGGAAATTTGGGCTCTGCTAAAGTTTTGCAAAAATGTGGTTATAAATTAGAGGCAGTATTGGAAAAAGCCATTTATAAAAATGGTGTGGTTTTTAATGAGATGCTTTACAGTAAAATCTGTCCATAATTCTAGTAAAAAACTGAGAAAGAATTTAACAGCCGTTCGCACACAGTTACAATCAAAGTGCTCATGGGCCACATCACTTCTGATAGTTCTGATTAACCGGCAATAAAAAAGCGAGCCTAAAAAATCAGGCTCGCTTAATGATATCTTTATCTATCGTCTGTTACTGCTCTTCATCCGCCACTAACACCAATTCCAAACGGTTATTATTTTGCGCAAGGGCATTCCAGTCGCCTGCGTTGATAATGGGTATGCGCTCTGGATAAGGATCATTGCCGGGTGCGGCGGTAATGGCAATTTGGATGGTTGAGTTTACATCGCGAGTTAAATTCCCCAGAATCATGGAGACTTCGCGTGTGTAGTCATCCATCAGGCGTGCGATGGTGTAAATCTCGCTGGAGAGCATGCAATCGCCGAGGGTTTTATTCGGTGGTGCCAATTGCGCCATGCCCATGTTGTCTACCATTACGCAAAAATCCCCGACATAAATATTCACCGTGGCTGTGCCTTTAAAACCGTTGCTGGCGAGGCGATGTAATAATTCGTGTAGGCGCAACAGTGGTTTTGGGTCGATGGTATTTTGATGGAATGCCAAGGTGCCGCTTTGGTTGAATGTCCACGCAAGATCGGCGAGCAAATTGTTGTCGGGTACGAGCAGGGGTTTTGGCTGCGCGATCCCGGCGTTGACCAGTGCTGGGCTAATCAGCTCTGGCTCTTTGTTAGCCTGTTCGGTGACTTCTTGTAGTTGTTTGCTAAGCGCTTCTTGCTGGGTTTTATTTTCATTCAGTTGATTGTTGATCATCAGCAAAAAGTAGGCGATGACGACGAGTGCAATAACCGATAAAAAAATCGCGAACGTTGACCAACCGGAATTTCCCGCTTTTATTTCAGTAGCGGGTGCCTGTGCTGAAGGTGCAGGGGTGGTGGGTTGCTGTTGTTGCAATATATCGCCCAGTTCTTGCCGCAAATTCTGCCGCAGCCCTTGCAGTTCACGCACAACACGCGAGGTGATAAACCGGCGGTTGTCTTCCAGGCTGTGTTCCATATGGCTTAAACGCAAATCCAGATTACGCGCTTGTTCCAAAGATGACGTGCGTCTCTCCAGTGGTGGCGTATTGGGCTCACCAACACTGTCTGCGCTGGCAGTAACTTGATTGGCGGCGGCGATTAATTCCGCGCTTTCAACGATATCGCTCTCGTCGACTTTCGCATTGGGATAAATATGGATGGCTTCCATCACCTTGGATAAATCGGTGGCATTGATGCGGTCTTTACTCACTACATCCAATGCACCCAATGCGCGCGCCTGGCCGGTATATACATCGCCACTTTTGGAGGTCTACATAATCACCGCGACCATTGCGGTATCGGCGTTGGATTTAATAATTTGCAGTGCGCGGAAGCCGTCGATGCCAGGCATCAGGTGATCCATAAAAATAACCGCGGGTGCATGGCGGGCGAGATAGCGCAGCGCAGCTTCACCGGAATCGACTATATCGATATCGAGCGGGTAGCGGCGCAGCATCTTTTTGAGCCGGTATTGGGCGGTAGTGGAGTCATCCACAATCAGGGCGCGTTTGATGGTCATGACAGTAAAGTCCCTGTGCGAGCAATGATCGTTATTGAGTGAGTTTTATTTGCACAGAGACTAACAGAAAATTCATGCGCCAGGGGCTATGTAAATCACAACCCGGCGTTGGCAAGGTTAATGACGCCAAAAAAATGCGATGGCTGCCGCAATCCAGCCGGATGCGGCGAGGACTTTCCAGACTTTATCCGGGTGTCGTTCGAGTAGTGGTTGCGCGCGCGGGGTTAGCCATTCGGGGTTGGGACGTTTTAAATCCTGCAGCCACTCCGAGAGCGCCATGTAGCGACTGGTAGGATAAATACTCAGGGATTTTTCCAATGCTTTATCGAGCCAGTAGGGCACCAGCGGATTGTGTTTCATTGCAGAGATGTATTTGAGCCGCTGAAAGCTTTTTAAATCTGTAGCTCGGCTATATGCGCCGCCGTAAGGTTGTTTGCCGGTGAGCATTTCGTAGAGTAATACCGCGAGCGAGAATTGGTCGGATGCAGCGCTGACTTTGCCGTTATAGCGATATTCCGGCGCTGAGTAATCCAGCGTGCCCAGTATCCGGTCGCGCTCGATGGGTGCGCCTGCCTCCTGCACACCCGCCACCCAGCAGGAGCCAAAATCGACAATCATCGGGCCTTTGGCGCTGATCACGATATTGTCCGGCTTTAAATCCTGGTGCAGGGTTTCTTTGCGGTGAAACGCGCGTATGCCGCGGATTAATCCCTCAGTTAATTCCACCGCATCCAGAATCGATAAAATACCGCGCTCTTTTAATAGCTGAGTCAGCGTCGGGCCGGGAATATATTCGGTGAGATAATACAGACATGAGCGCGATTCAGCGGCGGGAATCACGCGTACAACACCGGAGCTTTGGATGCGCGCGCCTATCCAGGATTCCATCACAAATCGTTCGATGTAGGCTTTGTCATCCTGAAAAATTTCTGATGGTGTTTTCATTACCAACAAATTGTTTTTTTCGTCTTCGACTAAATAGACTTGGCTTCTTGTGGATTCGTGCAGAATTTTTTTGATGCGCAAGCCATCAATACTTTGCCCCGGCGATAACACCGGTGGAAAGGGCAGGCGCGATAATACTTGCACCGCGTCGTCCTGCGCAGCAGTGCCGAGGCTTTCAATGCGCAGTGCTTGAATGCTGAGATTGTCTTCGCTGTTATGTTGCAGCGCAAAAGGTAATGCGAGATTAACCAGATCGTCGAGATTATCGCGGTGACTGAGCACAAAAGTTTTAAATTCATGCGCCGGAATATGTTCGTGAATCCCATCGCTGGATAAAATAAACATATCGCCGCGCTGCAATTCCAGACTGTGCATATCCACTTCCAGATAAGGATCGGCGCCCATAGCGCGGCTTAAATGGGTGGTGTGTTTGTCTATGCGCTGGGTGTGGTCGCGGGTGAGCAATTCGAGATTATTATCGCGCAGGCGATAGACGCGGGTGTCGCCCACGTGAAAAATAAATCCGGTGTCGCCTTTTAAAATCAGCGCAGAAAATGTTGTGAGGTATCCCTCACCGTAAATAGAATTTTGGCTGCGCCCCCATAAGCTGGAATTTAAACTCTGGATCACGCGCATAGCGGATTGTTGCGTACGCCATGTGTCGGGCGTGGCGAAATAATCGCTGAGGAAACCGGCAATCGCCGTTTGGCTCGCTTCACGCGCGGCTTTACTGCTGCTGACACCATCGGCAATCGCAATTGCTATTCCTTTAGTGGTGAGCAAATTGCCTTCGGGAATGCGTGCGCCGACTGTATCCTGATTTTCCGGTTTGCGTCCCGCCTCACTTTTTTGCGCGAAGCTGATGTGCAGGGTTGATTGCAGATGATCCATAAATATGTATTCTCGTTCCCAAGCTCTGCTTGGTAATGCATAGGGTTACAAAAACGAATGCAGCTTATTATTTTTTCCGGTATCGGCTATAGCGCCAATATCACATCACATTTCATCTTCTGCATTCCCAAGCGGAGCTTGGGAACGAGGTGGATATTTCCGTACTTCTATAAAAAAATTGCCGACAGCATAACTGTCGGCAATTAGGTTGTCGTGCTTGCGTCGTTAATAAAACTAGCTCACTTCAATCTTATGCAGTGAACCGTCTTCATTCACTTCCACCACATGGCCTTTAGGCTCTTTCAGGAACTGCACAAATACCAGGCCGATTGCGGCAGCGGCAGCGAGCATCCAGAAGAACATTTGAATATCGATAAAGGTATTCATGGTCAGGAAGAACAGCGCGCCCACATTGCCATAGGCACCTGCAAGGCCGGCGATTTGGCCAGTCATACGGCGTTTGATTAACGGCACTACCGCAAACACCGCACCGCAGCCGGCTTGCACAAACAGCGAACAAATAAATACCGCACTGAAGGCAAGGTATAGCGGCCAACTGGCATTGATTTGCGATAACAACATATAACCGCAAGCAACACCGGCGAGAATAATACTCATGCTAAAACGGCGACCAAATTTATCACTCACCCAGCCACCACCAGGGCGCGCCACCAAATTCATAAACGCAAATGAACCGCCGAGCATCGCGGCTTGGGTCACGCTTAATCCGGTGAAGGTCGTCATAAAAAATGCAGGCAGTACTGATACTACGGCGATTTCAGAACCAAAGGTGGCGAGATAGGCCCAGCTTAAAATTGCCACTTGTTTAAATTCGTATTTATCGTGTTCTGCTACGCTGCCTTTTTTGAGCATGTCTTTATTGACGCGCAAGATTTGGGAAAACTGGAACACAAAGAGCGCCAACAAAACAACGTAAAGGATATAGGTGGTCGCCGTGCTTAATAGCCCTAAATTGGCGGGTGACATTTTCCATGCCAGCACTGCGAGGATTAAATACATAGGCACGTTCATCATCACGTAGAAAATAAAATCTTTTCTATTGCTAACTTCCAAACCGCCGG
>NZ_JBRFPI010000270.1:0-6291 GCF_053579595.1 Cellvibrio sp. | reverse complement strand
AACGAAGACAGCAGTGAAGCCAGTGTGATGCATCGCATCCGCCCCTGGAATGCGATGATGCTAATCTCCAACGACATCATGCGTTACGCCGAAGCGACTGACGACGGCAATATCCAGCACATTGATGTTAATGCGATGGAGAAATACGCCAACCAGTATATTTCCCAGCAAATATTTAACATTCTCACCGCACAGGCAGTGACGACCGATTACGACGAAAACTATTTCCGTCGCGCCGGTATCGATATTGGAGAAACCATTCGCCTTGATGCCAACGATTTATTTATGAGCTTGGCGGGCCCCGTGGCTGTTGCTTACGCCGAGTCCGTTATTCCGAATATGATGCCGCAGGGCGTGGATAAATTGCGCGGTATAGACACCAAAAAAATTGGCGAATTAAATATTGATGATTTGTTCTACCGCTCAATTGATTTGCCGCACTTTAACAAAGTAACCCAGGCAATTGAGGGCATTAGTTTGCTGCCCATTGAATCCGGCCGTTACCGCGAATCCCTGGCAAAATATTTACAGAAGGGCTATGACGCTGAAGAATTGAAAGATCTGCATTTCTTCAAAAATTGCTCGTCAATTGTGTCAATTATCTCATTGCCCAAAGATTACAAGTTGTCCTACATGGATTTGAATAAACTCAAATCCCATTTGAATGCACTCTTCCCCAATACTACGCTGAAACGCTATGCATTGGTGATCGGTGCATCGGCCAATATTTCATTGACCACGCTAATCGTTAAAAGTCCTTGCTTGAGCGATGACTTCCTCACCTTGATTGTGGCCTTTATCAAACGCTGTTTTGCCAAAGATCCTTTCCGTTTTGATGAGCAGTTGGATGCGGCTATGCTGGACTTTATTCGCGCCGACGAATTTGATGAGAAATTGGTGGATAAAATGCTCAATGAGTATGAAAACCCCGCCAAAATCCTCGATACCAACTGGTACGCGATCAAACCCATGTACGAGAAAAAGTACCGCGAGCTGATTAATGATGCCGATAAGTTCTGCTCCATCAACGATATTCGCCTGTCGCGCGATAGTGTGAAAAAAGCGATCAAATACCTGCGCGAAATTTATCGTCACAAAATCAGCAAGACGCGTATTGTCTCACTCAATACGCTATCTGCACCAAGCACAAAAGACTAAGCCGAAACAAACAAAACTACCAAGGAGCCGCAAGGCTCCTTTTTTATTTCGCCGCATTAATGGCGCGCCACTGGTAGCCAAATCTCAACATCCCCTTCGCCAATTTTCGGGTCAAAATTTTCGCCATATCGCTCAAAAAAATGCAAGGCATTTTCGGGGGCAGTGGCATGGCGATAATGGGAGTTAGGCAGCCATTGGTCAAATGCATAGCCAATGGTATCCCTGATGTGGTTGATGTGACCTTCATGGGTGAATACAGCATAGGTTTGCGAGGGAACAATAAACGGACTGAAGATTTCTGGTAGGCCGGTAAAATCCCATACGGCACAACCGGCCATGTAATAGTATTCATGGCCTTGCAGATGAATACACAGCCCATAATCTGTAATGCCAACACGCTGTGGAATCTCATCCCAGCATGCGACCAACCGTTGCCAGAGTTGCGGGATTTTTTGCGCAGCATACTCATCCAGAGGCTCGCGTAAACCGGCAATTAATAATGGGCCTGCAGTTTCAAAACGCGGAGATAAAGCCGCGTTCGGATCAAGCAAAATGCTGTTGGAATCGTTCATCTTTTTCTGGGTCCAGTTCGCGGATGGGCCGAATTTCAATGGTGCCGAAACGTGCCGGTGGGATATTACTGGCGAGTTGTAGTGCTTCATTTAAATCGCGTGCATCGAGCAAATAAAATCCGGCCAATTGCTCTTTGGTTTCAGCAAAAGGTCCATCGGTAATAACGGTTTTGCCATCGCGGACGCGCAGGCTGGTTGCGGTGGCGGTAGGATGCAATGCATTGCCGCCAATCATTTTTCCACTTTCACGCAGGCCTTCACCGCAGGCAACACATTCGTTGTTCAGTGATTTCCACTCGCTCGATGTCATATTGTTAATAATATTTTCATCGTAAAAAACCATACACAAATATTTCATATTAACTCCAGTGAAAGATAACTATTATTCCTGCACGTGACTGGGGTCCATATACATGATTTCCCAGTGGTGGCCATCCAGATCTTCAAAACCGTGGTAATACATAAAGCCATAATCAAGCGGCTCTGCAGGCCAAGCTTTGCCGCCGGCAGCGACAGCCCTGCTAATGGTGTCATCTACCTTTTCCCTGCTTTCACAGGAGAGGCAAATAATAACTTCTTTAGTCGCGTGACCATTGGCCAGCTCTTTTGATGTGAAGGTTTTAAATTTTGGCTCGGTCACCAACATCGAATAAATGGTATCGCTAATCACCATGCAAGCCGCAGTTTCGTCAGTAAACTGCAGGTTGAATGTGTAACCTAGATGGGTGAAAAATGCTTTGGATTTCTCCAGATCTTTAACCGGGAAATTGATAAATGCTTGCGTTGGCATAGTTTGGTTACTCCTGATAGTTGGTTGAAAATAGTCAGGTTTTATTCGTAGCGTACAATGCTTTTAAATCCACCATAAGCCATGCGTTTAAAATCAAAGGGTGGGTTATCTTTGTCACACATGTCGGCCAGACGCGGGTCTGCCATCACCAATGCATTAATGCGGTCGCGCTCTTCACGCGAGGGGTAAATAATCCAGGCGATCACAACGGTTTCATTATCCTTACAGCCTGCCGACGTGCGAAATGAAGTCAGATCCTGAATGTCCAGGTCATCGCCTACGCATTCCCAGTAGGCAATGGCGCCGTGTTCTTTCCATACGGCACCGGCTTTATTTGCCATTTGTTGGTATTCCGCCAGTTTTTCGGATGCGAGAGGTAGTAAAAAACCATCAACATAGTGGCTCATAGTAGTTCTCCTTCGGGTTAATAATGTTGTGTTTCACTGATTAGTCGAATGGCACCGGGGGAAATCGACAGCCGCGTTAAGAAAATTATCAATATTTGTCGGATAGCTGTATTTCTCTTGAAATAGCGCAAGCTGATTGTCTGATAAATATCTGCATATTGCTGCTTAACATGCGCGATTGTTGGGTTTGTCTCTTAGGAGTGCATTTGGTCAGAATCTGGAAAAACTTTATGCGCCAGCAGGATTCACCGCTAAAATGAATCTCTCTAAATTAATACCACCTTTTAAAAAGGTGGTATTAATAAAAGAGAGTGATGGGGCAAGGAGAAGGTATTTGGATTATCGAATTGCTCAAAAACCATTGTTTGGATAACTAATAGGATATAAGTATGACTTTTGATAAAGTATTTTCTTTATTTGCTGTTATTGCAGGATTAACGGTGGGCAGTCACCTGATGGCACAGGATGAACCCGGGATGGAGCCAACTTTAAGGATAGAGCCAAAGACTGCTGATGTATTGGTGGGGCAAAAGTTTGATATCGCCGTATACCTTCCCTATAACATTCAGCTGTCGGTAAATCGACCCGATTTTGAGCCTATTTACCCCCTACCTTACCCGACACCAGCGCTGGCACCGCAACGTGGGCCATCAGCGTTGAAAATATATGCGTCAGTTAATAACTATGATGTGAGCGCTTGGTTTCATGAATGTATAGAGCAACATTGGGCACTAGCGGTAAACGAGCGTGTATTGCTGTGCAAAAGTTCGGATTACACTCCTTTTGTTGAAGGTATCAATGAATTAAAAATTTCCGTTCAGCAATTTAATGAGCCAATTTACGTTGCCAGGGCTTCTTATCATCTCAGTAAAAGCCAGCGTAAATTTTATGATCTTGCGGGTGCGCCAGAACCGAAGCGCTTTGTAGTGAAAGGGACAAGTTTCAATACATCAGCCAATATTTCAGTGGTCGCCGGTCAGCGCGTAATAATCAAATCGGCTGGACGGATTAATGTATGGCCCAGCAATGCAGGTTATCCACTTTCTTCACCTAGAGGCACTGAGCCCTGCGGGCAGCTTTGTCTCCTTCCCGGCGCGTATTTAGGTGCACTGTTGGTAAAAATTGGCCCTTATGGGCGCTGGTTGGTTGCGGGTGAAAATTATGTATTAAATGCAGATCGTGCCGGCGAATTATTTTTTGCCATTAACGATAAAACTACACCGGCAGAGATTGGCGATAATCTTGGCAGCTACGAGGTTAGTGTCGGCCGCTATTAATTTCTGGTTCAGTGAAAATCCCTGGGCAATCTTGCCAGGGATTTTATTGACTACCAAAAAAACACCCATCAGAATTTTTTTGAGTCATTTTCTGTAGTAATTTTTTTGAAATATAAAAACAGCATTCATTAATTCTGTAAGGAGCATCGCTATGAAATATCAAGGTAGCTGCCATTGCGGCAATATTAAGTTTGAAGTGGAGGGGGTGATTGACGGTGCTCTGTCGTGCAACTGTTCAATTTGTCAGCGCAAAGGTTCGCTATTGTCATTCTTTCCTGGTGATCAATTTACCCTGTTAAGTTCGGGTGAGAATGTAGGTTCTTATTTGTTTAATAAACATGTTATTGATCATAAGTTTTGCCAGATCTGCGGTGTTAGCCCCTATTCAGAAGGGAAAGATCAACAAGGCAACCGTTCTGTTGCCGTAAACATCCGCTGTATCGAGAATATCGATTTGGAGAAAATTCCAGTGAGCCATTTTAATGGGCGTGATTTTTAATCCAGTAGTCTCATTGATTTATTTAGAGTCAGTTTAATGGACGAGCATCAATCTCTCCTGCACGCTATTTATTATTTGCTCGCGGCCACAATCGCTGTGCCCTTATTCCGGCGCCTTGGGTTAGGGGCAATTCTCGGCTATTTGGTGGCGGGGGCGATTATCGGTCCGCACGAATTGGGATTGATTTATCAACCAGAGGCGACCTTTCAGTTTTCCGAGTTGGGTGTGGTGTTGCTGTTGTTTGTTATCGGGCTGGAATTAAATCCGCAACAGTTGTGGAAGATGCGGTTGGATGTTGGTGTATTGGGTAGTGCGCAAATGCTGCTCACTGCACTTGCAATTATGGGATTGATTGCGCTGTTCCTGGATTTGACATGGCAGCAGGGATTTATGATCGGCCTCGCACTTGCCCTTTCGTCAACCGCGTTTGCAGTACCTTTGATGGAAGAACATAAAATCATGGGGGTGCCGATTGGCCGCAAGGGCTTTTCAATTCTGCTATTACAAGATCTTGCGGTCATTCCTATTTTATTATTGCTTGCCAACTGGGCGCCCTCGGCCGATGCAGAGCATCAAGTACCTTGGTGGTTGGGCTTGTGTACTGTTGCTTTTTTATTATTAGCTGGCGCGAGAATTTTTAATCCGCTGTTACAAGTTGTAGCCAAATACGGCAGTCGTGAAATTCTCACTGCAGCTGGTTTATTAATTGTGTTGAGTGTTGCCTATTTAATGCAGATGGTTGGCTTTTCTATGAGTATGGGCGCATTCCTTGCCGGGATGCTACTGGCACAATCCAGCTTTCGCCATCAATTAGCGGCCGATATAGAACCCTTTAAAGGATTGTTGCTCGGTTTATTTTTTATCGCAGTGGGGATGTCGCTAAACCTGCGCTTGTTATTTGCTGAGCCGTTTTTGATTTTAGTATTCGCACTGACATTAATGTTGGTAAAAATTTCAGTGGTGGCACTCATCCTGCGCATTCGAAAGTTTCCGTTGAAGGATGGTTTGTTAATGGGGGTGATGCTCGCTCAAGGTGGTGAGTTTGCGTTTGTCGTCATGGCTACCGCTGAACAATCTGCATTTATTCCCAAGGAAATTGGTAATTATGTTGTGTTGGTCGTGGGGATCTCCATGGCGCTGACCAGCCCACTGGTTATGTTGTATGAGCTGGTCTCGCGCAAGCGAACCATGCAAGAAAATGCGCAGCAGGAAACGTTGCACACAGAAAATGCATTGAAAGATCTGGAGCAACCGGAGGCCTCTAAAGCTGAAGTCATCATCGCCGGTTTTGGCCGCTTTGGCCAAATTATTGGCCGCATTCTTACCGCTAGTAATATTCCGTTTAATGCGCTAGATAAAAATCCCGATCACATTGAATTTTTAAAAAATTATGGTGTAAAAAGTTATTACGGCGATGCCACGCGTCTTGAACTATTGGAAGCTGCCGGAATCCGGGATGCCAAAGTATTAGTCGTTGCGCTGGTAAATATTGACGCTTCCTTGGAAGTAACACGTTTGGTGAAAACACATTTCCCACACATTACCTTAATAGTTAGGGCACGCGACCGCGCCCATGCTTATCAACTCG
>NZ_JBRFPI010000269.1:0-6331 GCF_053579595.1 Cellvibrio sp. | reverse complement strand
CGACCGATTTCTTCGTCAATCGCATCGATCTTATTGCGCAACGCAAGCAATTTTTCTGCTTCTGTTTGATCAGTACTCATGAGTCCACTCATTTACCAATTGGTCGATTGCTTATTCATCGCTTGCGTCGTCTGCAGCGTCATCGACAATATCGTCCGCCACATCATCTGCGGCTACGCCATCTTCAAGCACTTCTTCACCTTCGGCTGCCTCAGCACGCGCCAATTCACGCTTAGCATTTTCATCAACATTCTCTTCGATGCGCTCCAAGCCTTGCATGCGTTCACCTTCTTTCAATTTAATCAGGCGCACACCTTGGGTATTACGGCTCAGCACAGAGACTTCATCAACGCGGGTACGAACCATAGTGCCTTGGTCAGAAATTAACATGATTTCTTCCCCATCAAACACTTGTACAGCACCAACCAGTTGGCCGTTACGCTCGGTAGTTTGCATACCGATAACACCTTGCGAACCACGGCCTTTTGCCGGGAATTCGCCGACTTCGGTGCGCTTACCATAGCCATTTTCACTCACAGTAAGTACTTGGCCATTTTCCATCGGGATAACCATGCCGACTACGCGCTGACCTTCGGCCAAACGAATACCGCGTACACCACGCGAGGTGCGGCCCATCGCTCGAACTTGCGATTCGCGGAAGCGCGCCGCTTTACCAGAGCTTGAGAACAGAATTACATCGCATGAGCCGTTGGTGATAGCAGTGCCAACCAACGTATCGCCTTCATCCAATTCAATCGCACGCAAACCGACGCTGCGTTGACGCGAGAATTGAGTGAGTGCAGTTTTCTTCACTGTACCGTTAGCGGTGGTCATGAAAATAAACTTGTCGTCGTCGTAAGATTTCACCGGCAAGATCGAAGTAATGCGCTCGCCCTCTTCCAATGATGGCAACAAGTTGATAACTGGACGGCCACGTGACTGGCGACCAGCGACAGGAATCATATAAACCTTCAGCCAATACACTTTACCGGCGTTAGTAAACAAGAGCACGGTATCGTGAGTGCTAGCGATTAAAAGATGTTGGACATAATCTTCATCTTTTACGGCAGTTGCGGATTTACCCATACCACCGCGACGCTGCGCCTGATAATCATCAAGCGGCTGGCTCTTCGCATAACCACCGTGAGAAATTGTCACAACGCGATCTTCTACATTGATCAGATCTTCAGTAGTTAAATCGAGCGTTGATGCAACAATTTCGGTACGACGCTTATCGCCGTAGTCATTAATAACTTGCGTAAGCTCTTCGCGGATCACTTCCATCAAACGCACAGCGTTGCCAAGAATTTCGAGGAATTCGGCGATCTGGATTAATTTTTCATCGTACTCGGCGAGCAGTTTGTCATGTTCCATCCCGGTCAAGCGATGTAAACGCAGCTCAAGAATTGCTTGGGCTTGTGCAGCAGATAAATAGTAGTGGCCATCACGCATGCCGAACTCGGGACCCAAGTCTTCCGGGCGGCAAGCGTCTTCACCTGCGCGCTCAAGATAAGGCGCCATTTCGGCGGCATTCCAACCACGCCCCATCAAACTGTCTTTTGCTTCGGCAGGAGAGGCAGAGTTTTTAATGAGAGCAATAACTTCATCAATATTGGAAATGGCAACCGCCAAACCTTCCAAAATGTGGCCACGTTCGCGCGCCTTGCGCAGCAAATACACTGTGCGACGGGTAACCACTTCACGGCGATGCTTAACAAACGCTTCAAGCAATTGTTTGAGGTTGAGAATTTTTGGCTGGCCATCATCCAGCGCAACAATGTTGACGCCGAAGGTGGTTTGCAATTGGGTTTGTGAGTAAAGATTATTGAGCAACACATCCGCTGCTTCGCTCTTCTTCACTTCGATCACAATGCGCATCCCGTCTTTATCAGACTCATCGCGCAGCTCGCTAATACCTTCAATTTTCTTTTCTTTTACCAACTCGGCGATACGCTCAATCAAGCGTGCCTTGTTCAGTTGGTAGGGAATTTCGTGGATCAGAATCGTTTCGCGTCCGGTTTTTTCGTCGCGCTCAATTTCGGCTTTGGCACGCACGATAATGCTGCCGCGACCAGTGCGATAAGCCTGCACAATACCTGCGCGGCCATTGATGATGGCACCGGTGGGGAAATCCGGCCCCGGGATAAATTCCATCAGTTCATCGATAGTAATATCCGGGTTATTGATCAGTTCGAGACAGCCCTGCACGACTTCTTTTAAGTTGTGCGGTGGAATATTGGTCGCCATACCTACAGCGATACCTGAGGAGCCATTAACCAACAGGTTGGGAATACGGGTCGGCATAACTGCCGGGATTTGCTCGGTGCCGTCATAGTTAGGCACGAAATCGACAGTTTCTTTATCCAAGTCCGCTAACAAATCGTGGGCAATTTTTGCCATACGGATTTCGGTGTAACGCATGGCCGCTGCGCGGTCACCATCGACCGAACCGAAGTTACCTTGGCCATCGACCAGCATATAGCGCAACGAGAAAGGCTGAGCCATACGGACGATGGTGTCGTATACAGCGGTATCACCGTGCGGGTGATATTTACCGATTACGTCACCCACCACACGGGCAGATTTTTTGTAAGGCTTATTCCAATCATTGTTAAGTTCGCTCATCGCAAACAGCACGCGGCGATGCACGGGCTTCAAACCATCGCGCACATCGGGCAAAGCGCGACCCACGATTACACTCATGGCGTAATCGAGGTAGGACTGTTTGAGTTCGTCTTCGATACTTACTGGTGATATTTCTTTGGCGAATTCGACCATGGGAATACAGCTTTCCTTTCTTATATAAAGCTATGGGCTTAAAAAGCGTTGGTTACGGACTGCGATTACAAGCAATTAAACGGACAGCGCCTGTTTTGCGCACCAATCAAATACAAGCAAAAACCGCTACCCTACTACCAGCCAAACAAAAGGCTGGCTAAAAATGCATCTAACGCTTAATTCAGGGGCGCGATGGTAGCATAAAATCTGCTGGATAGGCACTTGGCAGATCCGTATCACTATGAAAATACGGACGAATTTAACCGCAAAAGAAGCGCAGGCGAGGAGATAAACCGCTGCGCAAATCTGCCATGGCTGAGTAGAGGCTTTGCAGTATACTGGGCGCCCCTTTTTGCGACCAAAGCTGCCAGTTTACACCTATGTCAACGCCTACCCATGAACCGCATCCGATTGATTTGATTATCAAAGCCCGCTGGATTATCCCGGTGGTACCCGAAAATCGCGTATTGGAAAACTGCGCACTAGCAATCGATAAGGGGCGCATACTGGCATTGGTAACCAGCGATGAAGCCGGGCGCCGTTATACTGCCGCGGAAACAATCAATCTCGGCAGCCATGTATTGATTCCCGGGCTTGTCAATGCACACGGTCACGCTGCGATGAGCCTGCTGCGGGGTTATGCTGACGACCAACCGCTGCACACCTGGCTCAACGATCACATTTGGCCAACGGAGAGTCGCTGGGTGGGAGAAGAATTTGTTGGTGACGGAACCCAACTGGCGATGGCGGAGATGATCAAAACCGGCACCACCTGTTATGCCGATATGTATTTTTTTCCAGAGCAGGCCGCCCAGGTCTGCCTGGATGCCAAAATGCGCAGCCAAATCAGTTTCCCAATTTTCGACTTTGCTACCTCATGGGGTTTAGGAGCCGACGATTACTTCGCCAAAGGCCTCAGCCTACACGACAGCCTGCGCGCAACTGACCTTATCAATATCGCCTTTGGCCCTCATGCGCCCTACACGGTATCGGATGCACCCCTGCAAAAGATTGCTGTGCTTGCGCAAGAAATGGATATGCCAGTGCAGATTCATTTGCATGAAACTGCGTTTGAAGTAGAAGAATCGCTCAAGCAATTCGGCAAACGCCCAACCCAGCGATTGATGGAGCTCGGCTTGTTATCACCACTCACACAATGCGTACATATGACGCAGATTACTGATGTGGATATAGCGCTACTACAACAAACCGGCGCACATGTAGTGCACTGTCCGGAATCCAATCTGAAATTGGCGAGCGGCTTTTGCCCGATCGATAAATTATTAAAAGCCGGAATTAATGTTGCACTCGGTACCGATGGTGCCGCGAGCAATAATGACCTGGATTTATTCAGCGAATTAAAAACCGCCGCGTTACTTGCCAAAGCAGTTGCCGGTGACGCCGCCGCATTGGATGCCCACACTGCATTGCGTATGGCCACACTCAATGGTGCCAAAGCGTTGGGCATGGAGGAAAAAATCGGCAGTCTGGAAACGGGTAAATTTGCCGACATTACTGCAATCGATTTAAGCGGGCTCGGGACACAACCTTTATATAATCCCGCATCGCAACTCGTTTACACCCATTCAGGTCAAGGTGTCACCCACGTGTGGGTGCAAGGCAAAGCATTACTCCTTAATCGCCAGTTACAAACGCTGGATGAACGCGAAATATTAGGTAAAGCCAATTGGTGGCGGAAACAAATCGCCACTCACTAAATTTACGAAATGGAAAAAATTATGGCCAATGTCGATACTGCCGAAATTGCAAAATTTGAAGCCCTCGCCAGCCGCTGGTGGGATAAGAACAGCGAATTCAAACCGCTGCATGATATCAATCCACTGCGCGCCAATTTTATCGATGAGCGTTCACCGGTCGCACAGAAAAAAGTTATCGATGTGGGGTGCGGTGGCGGCATTCTCGCCGAATCACTTGCGCAGCGCGGCGCTGTAGTAACGGGCATCGATATGGGTGAAGCCCCACTTGCTGTTGCACGCTTGCATGCGCTGGAAAGTGGTGTTGAATTAACTTACGAGCAAATCACTGCAGAAGATAAAGCAGCGAAAATGCCTGGTGAGTTTGATGTTGTTACCTGTATGGAAATGCTGGAACACGTACCCGATCCCTCATCGGTAGTACGCGCCTGTGCGCAACTAGTAAAAGAAGGTGGTGATGTATATTTCTCAACCATCAATCGCAGCCCTAAAGCCTATGCATTTGCCATTCTTGGTGCAGAATATATTTTAAAATTGCTGCCCAAGGGCACACATGAATACAGCAAATTTATTCGCCCCTCTGAATTGGCGCAATGGTTGCGCACAGCAGGTTTGGAATTGCAAACCATTACCGGTATGACTTACAACCCGCTGACCAAACACTACAAGCTCAATCCAAATGATGTCAGCGTTAATTATCTGTTGCATGCTAAAAAGGTTAGCGATTAATGGCAAAATCTATTCGCGCAGTGATGTTTGATCTGGACGGGACTTTATTGGATACCGCGCCGGATTTTATCGTCGTCGTCAACCAATTACTCGCTGAACAACAACGCCCTGCCCTCGCTGCAGAAACTATTCGCGCAGGCGTATCAAACGGCTCCAAAGCATTGATCAAACTTGCTTTTGCTATTGACGAGAGCAACGAGCAATTCGAGCCGCTACGCCATCGACTATTGGAATTGTATCTGGCGCATATCGCGGTCTATACCATTCCATTTCCCGGCATTAATGAATTACTCGATAAATTGGCCGATAACAACATCGCTTGGGGCATAGCTACCAATAAACCGGCGACTTATACCTTACCCCTAATGGCCGCGCTGGACATACACCCTGCGCCGCTCAGTGTGATTTGCCCCGACCATGTAGCGCGCAGCAAACCCGACCCGGAATCTTTATTTCTCGCCAGCAAACAATTGGGTTGCGCCCCCGATGAGATAATTTATATCGGCGACCATAAGCGCGATATCGACTGCGGCAAAGGCGCCGGTAGTATCACTATCGCTGCCGCTTATGGTTATGTAGATGAAGGTGATGATCCGATAAACTGGAATGCAGATTACTGCGTAAACCACGCCAATGAAATTTGGCCAATCATTGAAAAATATTTGTAAAACCATTTGTTAAAGGCATAGCCATGCAAACTCCTCACGATTACACCATCAAACCTGACGCACTACGCGGAAAAATTATTCTCGTTACGGGTGCTGGTGCAGGCATTGGCAAAACGGCGGCAATAACGTTTGCTGCGTGTGGCGCGACCGTCATTCTCTGCGGGCGCACACTGGCCAAACTGGAGCAGGTTTATGATGAAATTGAAGCAGCGGGCAATCCACAACCCGCTATTTACCCCATCAATTTTGAAAGCGCAGTAGAGAAGGATTACGACGATATGTGCAATGCGCTGGAGGACACCTTCGGGCGATTGGATAGCATTTTATTCAATGCAGCCGACTTGGGTGAACGCACACCTATCGCCAACTATTCGGTAGGTTCTTGGCTGCGCTGTATGCAGGTCAATGTCAACTCACCGTTTATGTTAACCCAAGCGGTAT
>NZ_JBRFPI010000268.1:0-6332 GCF_053579595.1 Cellvibrio sp. | reverse complement strand
CATTATGACTGCCCACACTACCATCGATCAGGCAGAAGAATTAATGCTGCTCGGTGCAGTCGATTTTTTACCCAAGCCCTTTCGCGCCGAACAATTGCGCAAAGTGTGCGACATCGCTATTCATCGCGATGATTTTTTAGTGAGCAACGCGCAATTTGCTGCGCAAGTAAAATCCCTGCAAGAGCGCGAGCTGGCCTATCGCCAACTCTACGAAAACCACCATCAACTGCTTGATGATTTGCAATCCGTAGTGATGGAACTGGATGCCGATTTTACTATTTGTTATCTCAACCGCGCATGGGAAACCATGATGGGCTATCCCATTGACGATTGTATTGGTGAATCGCTGGAAAGTTTTATCGCCCCCGAAGATATTGCGCAGTTCTCGTTGTACAAAAACAAAATCCGCAAAGCGTTACAGCAAAACAAACCCTGCCCGGAAATAGAAATTTGCCTGAGCAGTAGTCGCCACCAAAAATTGTGGGCGCAGTTAAAAATCAGCCGCTCCAGTAACAACAAACAGCAGAGCAATCTAACCGTCTGCCTGGACAACATCACCGAGCGGCGTGAATCGCAAGAGCAACTTAAATATTTGGCGATGCACGATTCACTCACCGGGCTTTACAATCGCCACTTTTTTGAAACCACTCTCGCACAGCTGACTGCCGATTCGGTACGCAATAACCGCCAACATGCACTGGTGTATTTGGACCTGGATCACTTCAAAGTAATTAACGATACCTTCGGCCATCAAAAAGGTGATGAAGTGCTGCGCGAAATGTCGCACTTGCTCAGCAAACGCATTCGCGGTGCCGATATTCTCTGCCGTTTGGGTGGCGATGAATTTGCAATCTTGTTGCGCGATATCCACAGCACTGAAGCGCACGAATTTGCCCGCAGTATCCAGCAGATTATTGGCGAGTTCAGCTTCCAACTGCAGGAACAGCGCGTCAACCTCGGCAGCAGTATCGGTCTCACTTTAATTGACGGCAGCACCAACAACGCCGAAGAGCATTTAATGCGCGCTGATATTGCGCTCTACGTTGCCAAGGGACGCGGGCGCAACCTCATCCACCAATATGATCCGCTCGATAGCGAGAGCGATGAGCTGCGCCATTCGATCAACATGTCGCAAAAAGTGCGCAAGGCCATCACCGAAGATCGGATGACACTCTATTTCCAACCGATTTTTGATGTCAAAAATAATAAAATTTCTTACTACGAAGCACTGGTACGCCTGATAGAAACCGATGGAAAAATTATTGGCCCTAATAATTTTATTCCCGCGCTTGAAGCTGCCGGTGAAATGCATTTATTGGATCGCTGGATTATTAAATTGGCGATCCACAAACTCAAAGACCATCCTGAGCTGAGCCACATCGCCATCAATCTCTCGGCGCAAGCGTTTAAAGATGACAACTTGGTGCCAACGATTCTGGAAAATCTAAAAGCCACTGGTGTTGACCCCAAACGCATCACCTTTGAACTCACTGAAAGTGCGAGTTTGTTTAACCTGCATATCACCCAGCGGGTAATTGCCGAGCTGCATAAATTGGGCTGCAGTTTTTCAGTGGACGATTTTGGCTCCGGCTTCAGTAGCTTTGCCTATTTAAAAGATTTGCCCGCGGATTACATTAAACTGGATGGTTCATTTATCCAAAACCTGCACCGCGATAAGATCGACCAAACGCTGGTCAAATCGATGATTCAGGTGATTCAGGCATTAGGTAAAAAAGCAGTAGCGGAATATGTTGAGAATGAGGCTATTCTCGATATTTTAAAAACCATGGGCATTGATTTTGTGCAGGGGTATCACATAGGGCATCCGCTGCCGATAGCGCAGTTATTTACGCAACAGGCTGTGGGTTGATTGCCGTAAATCGATCATGACTCGAAAATTGCACTTGGATTACCAAGTGCAATTCCATAAAAAAATAATCAACAGAACCAGGTTATTCACCCAACGTCAGGTTACATTTACACCGCCATCAACAGCCCAAATTGCACCCGTGGTATAACTCGATTCCAACTGCGCAACAATCACTTCCGCCACTTCATCAGCACGGCCAAAACGGGCTAATGGAATAGTCGTTTCCATATGGGCTTTTACTACGGCTTGTGTTTGCTCATCAAGACCCAGTTTGGTAATAATTGGAGTATCAATTGCACCCGGTGCAACTGCATTAATGCGCACGCCGACAGGAGCAAATTCAATCGCAAGGCTTTTAGTAAATGCTTCCAATGCACCTTTGGTTGCTGCATAGAGTGCTGCATTTGCCAAACCATTATTCACTACAGCAGAAGATACGTTGGTAATACTGCCACCCACTTTTTGCAGCGCCGGTAATACACCTTTAATTAAATCCAAAGGCCCGCGCACATTGGTATTCATAAACTCATCAAAGTCAGCACTGGTGCAATACGCCAGCGGCGCAAAGCGTGCAATCGCAGCGTTGTTCACCAGCGCATTGAGCGATTTGCCGTCAAAGTGCGCCGCTAACTTTGCTACGTCACTGGCGATACCCATATCCGCCACCAGACCATTTACCCCCAATTCTGTAGCAGCCTGATTAACACGCTCGCTATTGCGTCCACAAATAGTGACGTCATAACCTTTCTCTTTTAGCAGTTTTGCTGTCGCATAACCAATACCGGAGTTGCCGCCGGTGACCAACGCTGTTTTTTGCATAACGATTTCTCTAGTGAAGATAAATTACAAAAATAAAATATAAAAATTTAGTCTGGAACCGGTCGCGCTACCGGACCTTGATAATCGATATCAGTACAGCGTAGCGGTAAAAATGTATCGGGGGGACGATGATAAGTATCGAGATAACAGGCCGTCACACCACTGGCAACCATAGCGGCAAACATCTGGTAAACCTCTTGCGGCGAAAATCCTTGATCCGATAAAAATGCAGACATATAACCATTGATATTCATGCCTTCATCAAATTCGCGCATCAATACTTTTTCAATGTCATAAGCTAACGATAAATGCGGACCTTCGTTAAAACCCAGTTTTTGTGCGTATTTTTCCATTGCCTCAAGCCGCTCATCACCTTTGGCGATCGGGCGAATGTAGCCAACAATATAAGGTTTACCGCGGTTTGCAGCAGTTATACGTGCAACAATCTTATCGGCAGAGGCACCGTGTTGATGTTGGTTAAAAGCATCCTGAATAAATCGAACACCATCCAAAAGCGTGAAAGGGCCGTAAGAACGTGAGTCAGCAGCAAGCGATCCGATTGTGGTTGCAGCCACCACTGAGGTGCGTGCAGCACCTGCCAACGCACCGATCTGATTACACCAGATGCGCGGATCAGGCCAACTGAGGCAGCCGTAAATTGCCTCGACCCAATCCGCCAGTGGCTTCTCCACTAACTTTCCTGTTGCATTAAGGATCAGGAGTTGAAAATAGGTTTTTTCACCAACCAGCTCCTCCAACATCGAATAACCATGGCTGAACACTCCCCTGCCAGGAAACCAGCCACCGGTGTTGCTAATAATTTTCCCACGACGTTGATCAAGATATTCAACAACTGCCGCATTGCTACGAGTTAAACCATACAGGGAGGTAGAATTATTCAATGACATAATTTTCATCGCTTACAAAAGGCATTGCCGTAATAGGTTTATTTGATAGTTCAAGACCATGAGCGACCAAACCCGGCGCACCCAGCAATTGAAACAAGCTTCCACCAGCACGTGGATGAAAACCCAGATCTGCAAAGACTGCGGCCGCCAAACCTGTTACCTGCCAACCAAAACCTTCAGTCTCCAGCTGCTCTGCCAACGCAGATCCCCACCGCAATGCTTTGCCAGCCGCATCTAATTTTAACAACTGCGCTGCAATATTTTTTGTAAGCAGATCGATGCCACCGTGACGCCGGCCAAAACCTGGAATGGCCTCTTCGACTTCCACGCGATTCAAAGATTGCTGTTGCAGGAGAACATTACGCGCAAAATCCTGCGGATCGGTATGCTGCTGCTTGCGCAAAAAACGCATGGTTTTTTCTATAGCTCCACCGCCCATATAATCTCCACCAAGAACAGCTGAGGCGATAGGAAGTATATGTAGGGGATCTGTTTTACCAACACCGACATTCATTGCTGCACGCGTAGCAGGATGCCGGGGACCGGGATTAATTAATCCAATCATTAATGCTTGCATTAACTGCGCTTCTGCTTTGGTAGGAAGCTCGCCGCGAAATAATAAATAAAATACATCGACAAACGAGCGCTTCTCCATTAATTCAAATAAATCGTAACCATAACAGCGAGCTTGTGTCGCGATATAGGGATTGTCCTCACTGGGTTGCTCACACCATATACGCGTTGCGGTGCGCTCGGTGAAAGGCTCATTGCGACTACGCACTTGATCATGCTTGTGCTCTGACATGATTTATATCCAAAGAAGAACGATAGAAGTTTTCAGGGAGTAATCGAGACCTGTTAGTTCAGTCGAATTGATAGCTTAACTCCAGCCAGGCACTGCGCCCCTCCAACGGATAATCGCCAGCGATTTCACCACTACTAGGCTCGTAGGCATTTTCATCAGCCAAATTACGCAGTGCAATCGAAAGATTGAGATCAGGCAAAATATTGACGCGTCGGAGTGTAAGGTTTAACAAGGTGTAGTCGTCGATATCGGCACGCATATCCAATGCCATTCGCTGACGATCACCAACCCAATTCAATTGACTATGAATAAACCAGTCAGGATGAAACTCCCAATTGAGGTCCGCTTTAAACTGTTGACCGGGTGCGTCGGGAATAGAGGCATCAGTAGCTTGATCACGTGCATTCTGTTGCGAATAACTTGCACTTAAATGCAATTGTGTTGCCGGTTTCCAATTGATTTCCCATTCAAATCCTTCTCCGTCCTGATTACGAATATTCTGTGCAGTTTTGGTTGTTGCCATCTCGTCGGCAATAAACTCAATCATATCCGTTGCTTGATACTGAAATAGCGTCAAGGTGCTCTGTAAATCCTCAGTAAACAAATAGTTAAATGAAAGCTCCAGCGTATCTATATGCTCGGGATCTAAATTCGGATTTCCTAAAGAAACAGGATTGTTTTTTGATCGCTGCTCAGTAAAAGAGGGGGCACGAAAAGCGCTGCCATAAAGAAGTTTACTGGTTAATTTTTCATTGGCTACCCAGACCAATGCAACGCGCGGATTGGTGGTTCCGCCAAAATCCGAATAATCATCGTAGCGCACACCTGCGGTCATCTCCAGGCTCGATGCAATCTGCCATTCATCCTGGACTGATAAATAGCCAACCCTGCGTGACCCATCCTCCAAAAACACATATTCAGTGTCGCTGACATCCGTGAGTTTTCCCGGCACCACACCCTCGGTTCCATTGATAACCCCTGGACCAAAATTTTTATACTCTCGCGCATCCAATGTCTGCTTTTTTGTCCCTACAGCTAAACGCAAACGATGCGATTCCCAACCCGAGTAAATCGAAATGAATTCAGCTTGGGTATCGGCCGACTCTTGCCCGGGGTTGCCAATCAATCCATCAGGAAATAACACCATGCCGGCCGGTGCAGTAAAATTTAAATTGCCATCGCTACCGATTGGCAACAAAGTTCCAGGTGGTAACAAATTGAACTGCGATTGAAGATCATAATAGAGATAACTCAAGCGGACACTGTTGTCCCACGCATTATGTCCATCATTCAAATGATAGGTCGCATCCAACATCCATAACTTGCTGTCGTCTTCACCGATGAAGTCCAGTGCCTGCGCACCACCTGCCCCAACACCAGCATCTTCAGAAATCCAACTCCACAGATTGACCTTAAGTTGCTCACTACTTACTGCTAAATGGCTATCGAGAATCTGATAGCGCGTGGAAAGTGCACCGGGTGCAAGCGATGCATTAGTACCTAAAATAGAATCCAGGGTTGATTGCAGATCTGTATTCACTCGGCGACTGCCATCACCATCACTCTCTTGATAGGCAAGATTGAAAGCAATTCCCCAATCATGGGTTTGGGTCGCCGCTTGCAGCCAAATATCCTTGATACCAAAGGAACCAGAGCGCAGGCCTATCTCGCTGTTGGCAATCGTTGAAGCATCTTTGGTAATGACATTAATAACACCGGCATAAGCATCAGCACCGTAGACCGCAGAACCCGGTCCGCGAATCACTTCTACGCGCTCGATTGAGGCAACAGGCAAGCGAAACAACGATGGACGCCCACCCTGCAAACTCGATTGCACCGGAATGCCATTTAACATCAGCACTACTTGCGCATTAAACCCCCTATGAATACCGCGAATGAAATACACCCAATCCAATCGGCTTAACCATGA
>NZ_JBRFPI010000267.1:0-6425 GCF_053579595.1 Cellvibrio sp. | reverse complement strand
ATGAGTCGCACGCACTGCAGCACCTCGATATCAAACCGGAAAATTTGCTGTTGCAGCCGCGGCGGCAATTAGCGCGGCCGCTGGCTTCTTTCACATCATTGCCCCACCAGAATAATGAGTTGGTGTCTGCGCGGGCGACATATTCCCATTCGGACTCGGTTGGTAGGCGATACTTTTTGCCAGTAGTTTCACTCAGCCAGCGCACGTAGGCGCTCGCATCGTCAAAGCTCACATTGATCACCGGGCGATTGCCGCGCCCCCAGCGATTATCACTCGGTAACGCGCGATTAGTTGCCTGCGCGAACATATCGTAATCATCAAAAGTGATTTCGTATTTGCTCATCGCAAAGGGTTTGCTGATGGTGACTTTATGTACGGGCATTGTCAGTGGGTCATCTTTATTCCCCATAAAAAAACTGCCGGTGGGGATGCTTATCATCTCCGGGCCGTCGCTTTTTATGGAGGTAATTACCTGGCTGCTAATTTCATCGCCCGGTGCAATGCTTTCGGTTAGTGAAAATGACGGCGTTAGATCTTGATCGACAATATCAATCCAGTTGCGTTGTGTATCGTAACCCGTTTGGCTGACTTCAATGTGATAACGCCCGGCAGGCAACAGGATTCCCGGTTGATAGCGGTCAGGAATATTTAATATGCGTACACGCGCTTGCGCAGGTGAGGTTTTTACGGTGAGTGCATAGGTGATGAGTGGTGCGCTGCTGGACGAATCACCACTAATTATTGCATCGCTGCTGCTGGCTGAAGCAGTTGTGGTTATATCAATGGGTGCCGGTGTTGCTTCACTGGTTGTTGCCAGAGTTGCAGCGGTGTTTGCAGTTGCATCCTGTGTTATTGCATTTACCGCTGGGGTACTACTGGATTGCGCACTGCTTGATTCAGTTGCTGTTACAAGCGCAGGGTTTGACGTTGTTGCCTTGGGTAATTCAATAAAAAAATCGGCAGTAGCCAGTGCCAGTTTCCCAGTAACAGAAGCGTTTGCAGTGGCATTAGTCGTTTTGGCATACCAAATACTGTAGCCACACCAACCAATTATCATAACGCTTGCCGCTATGCCCAGTTTTGCAAAGGCTGCATTTTTTTGGCTAAAGGCTTTATGGATTTGGGTTTCAATTTCTGCCCGTACTGTCAGTGCGGGTGTGTGTTGTTCATTAAAAAAAATTTCAGTGATTTTGGTGGAGGGTCGCTGATAAAAACCCCTGCTCGGATTCCAACGCAATGCGCGAATTTTATTCCAGCGCCAACGCACGGCATTGTAGGTTGCCGATACAAGTGCGCGTGCCAAATTCATCACCGTAAGATCAGCCGGGTGGGTTACCGTTGTGCTGGGTGCACGATAATTTTTTTCCAGATCTTCGATTGCAGCAATTAAATCGCGCCCGCGCTGAAAGCGCTGCTCCGGATCTTTGGCTAATAATTTTTCCAGAATTTTCTGGTAAGCCAAATATTGCATGGGCAATTTGGGAATAGGTGCGCTGATATGTTTGAGTGCAATGGTAACGGCTTCATCACCTTGGTAGGGTAGTGTGCCAGTGAGCATTTCATAAAAGACTATGCCTAAACTGTAGAGGTCAGAGCGACCATCAACACTATTGCCTTTGGTTTGTTCGGGGCTCATGTAGTGCGGTGTGCCGACGACTGTACCTACATGAGTCATACGCGAGTTTGCGGCCAGGCCGCGTGCTACACCAAAGTCTGACAGCACTGCAGAATTATCAGCGCGGAACAAAATATTTTCCGGCTTGATATCGCGGTGGATGTAACCTTTCTCGTGTGCGTGATCAAGTGCGCTGGCAATTTCACGCGTTATACGCAGCACTTCTTCACCGCTTAACCCGGTGCTCATTTTGTCGTGCACTGAGCCGTTGGGCAGGTAATCCATGGCGATGTAATTTAAATCTTCATGGCGGCCGATATCGTAAATCGCCACAATATTCGGGTGCGACAATTGCCCTACAATGGTGGCTTCGCGCTGGAAGCGTTCACTAAACGCGGGGTCGCTATTGAGTTGCGGGTTCATTACTTTTAATGCGACAACACGCCCCACGCTGATTTGAATCGCGAGGTAAACTGTGGACATCCCACCCTGGTTAATTTTTCTTATCACCCGATAACCGGGAATATGCATTGCCATAACAAATCAGTATCTGTATAAAATTTTTAGTGTAATTTTTGCTACTGTGCGATGTTGTTAGAAATCGTACAGGTGTCGGAAATCGTTAAAAATGTACTACATAAACCAGGAGCCCCAAGAGTGATGCCAGTGCTGCGCCGAAAATCCAGGCATCGGTACCGGGTTTGCCGGTTAGATAGGGCACCCATTGCCATAAACCGTTGCGCGTGAAATTGTCGCGCAGGGGCGATTCGATAATTTGCAGTGTAATATTGTCCCGCCCTCCGCTGGTCAGTGCGGCGTGTAACAATTGATCCACTGCTGCTAAACAATCCTGTGATTCACATAAAATTTGCGCAATGGTTTTATCGCTGATTTCATCGGTCAAGCCATCGCTGCACAATAAAATCCACTGGTCTTTTTGCCACTGCTGCTCAACAACATCGACTTTAACCTGCGCCAATTCCTGCATCCCCAAGCATTGGGTGATGATATTTTTCTCGGGATGGAATTCGGCATCTTCAGGACGAATCACTCCGGTCTCTACCAACATCTGCACATAAGAATGATCGGTACTCAGTTGCTCCAGGCGTCCGCCATCGCGTGTGGGAGTCCACAAATAGGCGCGGCTGTCACCGACCCAGGCGACCTGGTATTTTTCGGAATTGCTTTTGAGTGCAACCACTGTGGAGCCCATGCCGGGCGCTCCTATGCCATGTTCGGCAGAAGTGAGGATGCTGGTGTGCGCGTGTTGGATGGACTCGAGCAGGGAGATGTTGGGATTGTCGTGTGTTTCGCGCTCAATGGTATCGCGCACAATGGCGCTAGCGACTTCGCCAGCTTCATGGCCGCCCATACCATCAGCAACTAGCCATAGCCCGTGTTCAGGCCGACTGAGGAAACAGTCTTCGTTGTTGTCGCGCAGTAATCCCGGGTGGGAAGCGGCGCTATATTCCAGCGGGCTGATGGTCATAAGTGTCGGCAGGTATCAATGCAGCTTATTGTAGAAATTGTTGTGCAATTCGTTATCGAGCAATACTAGATGACTTTAGAGGGGAAAACTATGTGGCCGGGGGAAAACTATGCACCCCGGCACACTTGTTTACAGGTTGTTACTTAACAAGTCTTGAGCGTGAGCCCCATTTTTTCTGCCAACTCTTTGTGACCGGCGTGCGTGACTAGCGCGATGCTGGCTTTCTCTGGTACCAAGTAGGTATTAGCCACGCGTTTCAGATCGGCAACTGTGACGGCCAATACGCGATTGCGGAACAGCTCGCGTTTCTCGCGTGTGCGGCCAAACAATTCTGCTTGGTAGGTCGATTTGGCCTCACCGGCAGGCGAGCCGGGTTTGTCGATACTGCCGATAACACCAAGAATGGCTTCTTCAACGGATTGCCATTGGTGATCCGTTTCCTGCAGCCATATCAATGAATCATCAAAATCCTTTAGCGTTTCGCTCAAGCGTGGATCGCGATAGGAGTAAAAACGGAACGCAGCGCTGTTGCTGTCCTGGCTTGCGCCGCCGCCGTAAGCGCCGCCTTGTTCGCGAATCGCGCGATGCAAATAGCCGTTGCGCAAAAAGCCGCCGAGTACAGTAAGTGCTGCCGCATCCGGGTGTTCACTCGGCACAGTGGGATAAGCTTTAGCGCAGAAATTTACCTGGGTATTGGCAATCCAGGCTTCGCGAATCGTTTCGCTCACGGGGGCAAGGTCAAATGATGCGAAATCTGTGTGGGTTGTTTCATTTGGCCAGCGCGCTTTCAGATCATCGCGATAGCTATCCAGATGTTCCTGTTCACCGACAATTAAAAATTGCTTGGGTGCTTGCAAAACCAATTGATGAATTGCGTTTAATTGCGCTGCAAAATTGGCGAGATTTTTTTCATCGTCGAGCGAGTTGTCGAGCGTTTTAACGGCGGCAATACCTTCGAGTCCGCCCAGCTGGTGCGATACCTTGGCGGCAGGGCTCATGCCTGCACAGGCGGCGGTCATTGCCAGGCTGTGGCCGTGGCCAGTAATGCTCTGCTCGCGGCGCGCACGGTTTTGTGCAATTAATTCACGGATGCGTCCTAGCTCATCAAAACGGACATTTAACAGCGTGTTCTTCATCAAATCATTCATCGCTGCGCTGTTGCGGCTCAATGCTTTGGAGGAGAGCGTTAAATAGGCATCGATTTTTTGTACATCATCGCCTGCACCGCGAATGCTGCTAAACGCATGGATTGAACCGACCACTTCGGCTTGCCAGCGTTGGTTGGCTAAATAATCTTTGTCGCCCGCACCTAATTCGGTTAGGCAAATACTGTAATAGGGCAGTAGGCTTATTTGTTCATCGGTTAGCGCGGGCAATTTGCACGTAATTTGCTGGTACACCAAGCCATTGGTGCCAGCGCTATAACGGCGCAATGGAAAGTTGTGAAAACTCTCGTGGCTGCCAGCGGTGTAATGCAAATTTGCAGGAATATCTTCCAAGCCGACTTTGGGCAAAATGCTTTCGTCGTCTTGTTGCAACTGGCGCTCTTGCAAAGCGTGAGAGCGCGCGATAATGATTTGTTTTTCTTCATCACTCAAGCTGGCTTTTAATTGCGCGAGTCGCGCAATTTCGGCAGCTTGAATGCGGCCATTCATTTTCAAATCCGGGCGCATAGTCAAACGTACGCGGTGCGGGTTATCCAGCAACCATTTGCGTACGGTTTCCTGAATAAAGTGTGGGTTCTGCGTTTTAAGGCGCAAATTTTCCAGTGCGGCATCCATATCCAGCAATGCGATAGGATCGCCGCGATGGGTTGCTGAAGTTAAGCCCGTCAAGATCAACTGCAATCCATAAGGGTAGCCATCGCCACCAACTTCACGCTGCGAAAGTTCAAGCTGGTGCAGTGATGCTTCAATTTGCTCTTGCGGTACACCTTCATCGGCGACTTTTTGCATGATGTCCAAAATCATCGCTTCAACTTTTGCTGCGTCTTCCAAAGTACAGCCTTCAAGGCCGCACACAAATGCCATTTCGCGCGATGAGTCATCCAGCCCACAGAGTGGTGAGGGCGCTTGCCCCAGTTCACTGGTTTCCAGCGCTTGCTGTAATGGCGAGGCGCTGTTGTCGAGCAAAATATTGGAGATCAATTGCGCTTCCAGCGATTCATCCAGATTAGTGGTCTTGCCTAACAACCAGGAAACGACAACATGGTTTTTATGTTCGATATCCTCTGCATCATTTTCATCAAGCGGATAGGCTTCTTCTACTGCAACTGGTGCGTGGTAGCGTTTTTCATCACCAACGCTAATCACTTCATCCAGTTTTTCAAATTTGCTTAATGCTTGGGTTTCAAATTTTTCTTGATGGGCTGCTGCGGGAATATCACCGTAGGTCATAAATATCGCATTGCTGGGGTGATAGTGGGTGCGATAAAAATCCTGCAGCTGTTGATAAGTCAAATTGGGGATATCTTCCGGCTCGCCACCGCTGTTGTAATGATAGGTGCTGGTGGGGTAAAGATATTTGCAGAGTGTATGCCACACCTGTGATGAGACTGAACTCATCGCACCTTTCATTTCATTAAATACCACACCTTTAAATACCAAATCAGAATTGGGGTTATCCGCTTCAGCAAATTCAACGCGATGGCCTTCTTGCGCAAAATCCAATTCATCCAGACGCGAGAAAAATACCGCATCCAAATAAACATCAAGTAGATTATTAAAATCTTTTTGGTTTTGACTCGCAAACGGATAAGCCGTCCAATCGGAACTGGTGAAGGCATTCATAAAGGTATTAAGCGAGCGGCGCACCATCATAAAAAATGGATCGCGCACCGGGTATTTTTGGCTGCCGCAGAGTGCGGTGTGTTCCAGAATATGGGCGACCCCTGTGGAGTCGTGTGGAACCGTACGCAGGGCGACGAGAAAAACGTTTTCATTGTTGTCGGCAGCCAAATGAATATGTTGTGCGCCAGTCACCTTGTGGCGGTATTCTTCAACACGGATTTTTAACGCATCGATAGTTTGGCTGCGCAGTAATTCAAACGTTGGATAACTCATAGGTGTGGATTTCTCTCATCGGGAGCAAAGGGATTTTGTAAGTCATGCTGAACATAATTTGGGGGAACAAACGCGCTTTGTTGTGCAACGAACAGACCCATTGCGGTCAATAGCGGAGCATAGTCCACTTGCTGTTGTTCCAGTTGCCGTAGAGCGTAACAACTTGCCTCCAGCGTGGAAAGCAGATTTTCGCTATGCGCTTTGTGGATTTTGTAAATGGATGTCGGTGTTTCCGTCAACATCATCCGGGGCAGGCTCT
>NZ_JBRFPI010000266.1:0-6426 GCF_053579595.1 Cellvibrio sp. | reverse complement strand
TTGCCCGCGATGCTGCCGTCGCGCTCGATAACCACAGCCGTATTATGATGCAGGCCCACAGCGCGCTTTTCAAATAATGACGCAACAATAACGATACCTAACTCTTGTGCAAGCGCGCCCAAGACCTGGGTGCTCGGCCCCGGGATAGTTTCCGCCAAATCAAAATGCGCAGCAATTTCCTGCTGGCAAAAATACAATCCGCGATGCAACTCTTGCAACACCACCAACTTAGCACCCTGCCCGGCGGCAACACGAATCTGTGCAATGGTTTTTGCAAAATTAGCAGCGGCATCTGCAGTACAGGATTGTTGCACCAAACCCACGGGTAAGGTTTTCACGACAGAATTTTGCATCAAATTTGCTCCCGTACACCCTCAGGAATTTGCATAGTAATGCAGTGTAGACTTCCACCCTGCTCTATCAAGGATAAACAGGGAATGCCGAAAATTTCATAACCAGGAAACGCTTGCGATACCACTTCCAATGCATCCTCATCCATCGGCAAACCATAGATAGGAACCAACACCGCTTCATTGATAATTAAAAAATTGGCGTAGGTCGAAGGTAAGCGCAAATCGCTCTCATCACCTAACACTTCGCCCGCCCAGGGCAATGGAAGTAATCGGTAAGGCTCACCCTGTGCATTCGTAAAGGATTGCAACTGAGCTTCCATTTTTTTGAGCTCGCCGTAATGCTCATCTTGCTCATCATCACAAGCGGTATAGACAATCGTATTATTGGGGCATAAGCGCGCAAGCGTATCGATATGGCCATCGGTATCATCACCTGCAAGATATCCATGATCCAACCAATTAATTTTTTGCACACCAAACGCTGACATTAAACGGGATTCAATATCCGCCTTTGATAAATTGGGATTGCGATTTTTATTGAGCAGGCATGATGAGGTAGTCAACAAAGTGCCCTGCCCATCTGTCTCAACCGATCCACCTTCAAGTACCCAATCCTGAAGTTCAATTATTGCGTGAGGGAAAGCATTCTGCGCGAATAATTGGCGGGAAATTTGATCATCCAGATCATGAGGAAATTTGTTTCCCCAACCATTAAATTGAAAATCCAACAGTTTAAATCCATCAGGTGTTTCAACGGTTAATGGGCCGTGGTCGCGCGCCCAACTGTCATTACTGGCGCAGGGATAAAGATGAATATATTCCAGCGGAGCGCCCATCGCTTCCAGGCGAGCGCGAACCTCCTCCATCTGGGCTTCAGGCACCGCGATAACAACGTCGGCATAATCGCAAATCACGGTCGCCAATGCTTCATAGAGCTCGACAACATCATCCAGAATCCAATCCCAGGGAGAGTTTTTATGCGGCCAGGTCAACATAACGGCATCTTGTGGTTCCCATTCAGCGGGCAATCGTTGGCTTGACATAAAATTTCCTCATTAAAACGCAAATGGCCAGTCACTGGGCTGGCCATTATAAACAAAGCTGCTGCCGCAATGAATTAGCGCGGCGAAATAGTCTCCTGCGCTGGCAGTGAAATAACTGCATCCGCGTCTTGTACCGAGCTCTTTGTCGTGGCTTTTTGCGCTTTCACAGCAGGCTCACCCACCTGCAAAATAGCAGCGATAACACGCGAAGACGCTTCCCCATCCGCTGTAATCGCAATATGCAGCTGAATATAAAAGCGCCCTTCGGCACTGGCGTTGATTGTCAGTGGCACCCTATATTCACCACCCTCATGTAACTCAAATTCAAAATGATGCGCGGAGGAAACAAGCGCAAGGCCTTCACTGGTCGATACATCTACCGTCATTTTACCTTCATGGTTGGGTGATAATAACTGTAACTGGTACTCATGCACGCCGGGAACAGCAGCATAGAGTGGCTCGCTATTTTTCAAACTAATAGCAGCACCGGGTTTTGCTCGCGAGTGTTGTTGGTGGTCATTGTTTTTTAGGTTCAGATTTTTTTCGTTAGCAGACGAGCTTACTGCTGCATTGTTAGCATTCAGCGGTGATTGCTCGGGCGTATCCGGTGTTTTTTCTCGCGCACTTAAAATCGCAATGCAGACAAAAATAATGATTGCAGCGATAGATCCCAAGTAACTAACTGATATTTTATTCAAAATTCAAGCCTCCACTTTAGTTGAGGCGCAGCGCGCGCACGTCAAAACAGGCAGTAATTTCATCTGTATTCTCCACATCCATTGCTCTGTCATCGACAAGCTCAAGGACATAGGTTCCCTCCGACAAAAAACGCGAAAAACTCTCCTGATCAATCTGTGTACCTTCAGCGAAATCCAGCAGATTACCGCGGCGGTAGAGATACACATCCGGATCAGAATCGCCGGAATCCCCCACTCCCTCTTGAACACTGATTTGATAAGTACCGGAAGATGCCACCTCCAACAACAGGAATTGCGCAACCGACAGTTTGTTATAGGCACCGAAACGATTAGTACTGCATACATTCACAGGACTATTGTTCAACGGCAGCGGCTTATAGATTGGCAAACTGCCGGTATAGCCACCGCTGTTGCTTTCATCCACACCGAATGCATCGGTAGTCTCGATATTTTGTTCCAACAAGAGCGTATTAAAATTGGTAATCTGCGTTGGGACAAGGTTGCGCAATGCATCAGCGAACACGTAAATCGATGTCATTGCGGTATTGGTAGCGTAGCCGGTTGAATTCAACGTTTTAAAGATATCGGTAAAATCCCGTGCCGTTTTTCCATTACTGCTCGTGTAAAAATTGTAAAGTACCGACTGCACCGATGCCTCTGAATACCAACCGCGTACCGTATGATTTTTGCGGCTGACATTATTGGTAAAACCGTCTGTTTGTTGCAGGCCACTGGCATCACGGTAATTGGGATCATCCAGCATCATCGCCGAAAATGCGTTGGCAAAACCTTCCGACATAGCCACGCGCATATCCAATTTATCGCCATACACATGGTCGCCACCAACACTATCCGACCGAGAAAAATCGCTTTCAAGATAATGCCCCCATTCATGCAAAATAACATGGCGGTCATATTCATCTGTATCGTTGTTTTCATCACCCAAAATATAAATCTCTGATCCACTATAAAAACTGGTGCTGATTTCACCCAGCGCCAAATCGCCATCTGCCGCTTTATTCTTAGGGCTCCAACGCAGCTCCAGCGCGGGAAAATCAATGCCATTTCCAGCTGCCATAACCTTTTCAACACCCAGTAATACTGAATCCAAAATCGCAAAGGGTGCAGCAACACGCGCTTGCGTATAACCCGTGCCAGTCCAACCAGAGGCCGCATGTAAATCGCGCACTGCAGAGGCATTACTCGCCGCCACCAAACTGCCTTCCATTGCATAAAGAATGTTGCCATTGGTGTTGTCAGTCACTTTGAAATTCCAGGTTGGCGACTGGGCGCGCAAGAGCTGCGCCTTTACGCGCACCTTCACGAGCTTATTGTTTTCAACGCTAAAACTGTAATTACCAAGGTTATCGCTATTGGTAGTAGCCAGAATCAGGTTATTGCTATCGAGCAATTCAACAACCAATCCACGCACGGCATTTACTCTTGTAGCCGAATAGTTCAAACCAAATTGATTATCGTTGTGCGGGACAAAATCATAGGTCACTTTGCCACTTAAAGTGATCGCATTAGGCGGGGAAGAACTCGCAGCTGACGAGCTCGCTATTGATGAACCGGGGGTAGATGCGATTGACGAGGATATTGGCGATGAACTTACATCGGAACGCCACACTGAACTGCCTGCAGAAGATGCAGGATTACTGCTGGCCTGCACAAACCCGGATGATCCGCCGCCACCGCCACCACAAGCGATGAGCAATGTACAGATGCACACCAGTAGTGTTCGTCCACTCCAGGACAATATTGGTAGAGCCATAGTTGTTTTAATGTCGCGCCCCATCTGGCCTACACCTTTATTGATAAAAACTGATTACGTCAAGCATAGCCAAGATCGTCGGAGAGCACAAAAATGAGGCTATCGACTGACAGGGCTTGTGCCTATAATGGCGATCTATTTACTGGAGGCGTTATGCTCAAAATTCTATTATTTGCGGTCATAGTGACGTGCATTATTATTGGTAGTGCCCGCTATAAAAAAATGGATCCAGCGCAAAAACGCAAAGCCTTATGGCGTATGGGCACGGGCGTATTCCTCGGTATACTGATTTTGTTGGTTGTCACCGGAAAAATGCATTGGATTGGCGCTGCCTTGGGCGCATTACTGCCTTTTCTCCGCAACGCCTACGGTTTGATTAGCCAACTATTGCCACTCTGGTTGCAACGTAAAAATGCGCAACAACATAATCAGGCTGACGAACCTCAGCCGCCCCAGCGCCCGCTGGTACCCATGCCAATCCAGGAAGCACTGGAAGTGCTGGGCCTATCGGGTGCGATAGACAGAGGCGACATTACCGAAGCGATGATTCAGGATGCACATCGCCGGCTGATTCAAAAACTCCATCCCGATCGTGGCGGCAATGATTACCTCGCCGCGAAAATCAATCAGGCGCGCGATCTACTGCTTGAAAAAATCAAACATTAATATCAGTTGCGCAACAAAAGGTGAACATAGCGCCCCAGTGAGCGATAGGGTTCTTGTTGCGAAAACTCCAATTCCAGCTGCAACAATGTCAGCGGTTCGCGCGCGCGATGCTCTTCATTAAAAATGTAATCGTGAAACACACGAATGCCACTGTGGCTGAGTAACTGCAATTGCAAATCACCAATCCAACCTAATACCTGTTGCGGGTCCAGCGGATTAATCGGAGTCAAACTACCCGCAGAACCACCATAATCTTTGTTAATAATTTTCTTAAAATTGGTGCGCAGTAAATTTTTGTAAATCAACGAGTGAATATTATAAAAAGTAAGCGATAAATAACCCTGCGGCTTGAGATACCGGAGCAAGCACGGCAGTAAGGATTGCGGTTCCTGCATCCACTCCATCACTGCATGGCAGATCACAAGATCAAATTGCAGCTGGTCAGCAGGCAAATGTTGCGGCAAATCTTGTAGCGCGCAGTGAACCAATTGCACCCGCTCCGCTAACCCTAATTGATCAACCTGCTCTTGCGCGAGCTTGAGCATCTCCGCCGAAATATCGCAAATCACAACCCTGTGCCCGGCTTGCGCCAATTGCAATGAAAACTGCCCTTGCCCACCGCCAGCGTCCAGGATTGTCCAGCACTCGGCAGAGACCTTAAAAGGCGCGACGGGAATATGCGCCGCACAATCGCGCTCCAGTACTGCAAGGCGAATATCGCCTTTTAAGCCGCCATAGATATTTTTTTTAAACCGTTTGGCCAGATCATCAAAATTGCGATCCTGACCGGTTGATTCTTTTGCCATATAATTCTCTTCACCTAACCAACAGCTGCTGCAGCGATATGACCTCATCGAACCACTGGTTTGTCTACATGATCCGCACAAGCGATGCGCAAGTGTACACTGGAATTACCACCGATATGGCGCGCCGCTGGCGTGAACATGAATCGGGGAAAGCGGGCGCACGCTACTTTCGCGGGCGCAAACCTGTGCAACTTTGTTATCTGGAAGCAGACCACAATCGCTCAACAGCGAGCCAACGTGAATATGCGATTAAATCCCTGAGCGCCAGCGTAAAAAAACAACTGATTGCCGAGCAACTAACACAAACACACAGGCTTATTGGCCTCCATCAACTGGAGCAATTGCCACATTGACCACGACTCCAGCGACTAAGCGCCCGATCTGTAGCAACTGTAACAGACCCGTTCGCAACTGCATTTGTCCCCTGATTACCCCTATCACCAATCAGGTTGAAATCCTTATTTTGCAACATCCCGATGAAGCATCTAATGCAAAAAATACGGCGGGATTATTACATCTCAGCTTAAAAAACAGCCAACTCAAGATCGGCGAACAGTTTGACACGGAGGATTTGGATCGTTGGTTATTTGCCGACCAAAAACGACCACTACTGCTCTATCCCGAGATAACTGAATACCAAGCGCTTGGGTTAACCGCACCGCAGCCACTTCCAACCCTAAATCCAGTCACACCTCATCAGCTACGTTTGGTGATAATTGATGGAACCTGGCGCAAAAGCCGTAAAATGCTCTACCTGAATCGCGCGCTGCAGAGCCTGCCCCGGATGATGCTGACGGAAACACCGCCATCCATTTACAAAATCCGCAAAGCGCATAGCGAAAATCAGCTTTCCACGCTGGAGGCAAGTTGTTACGCTCTACAGCAACTGGAGCAGCACAAAGTTGACTATGCTCCGCTATTGACTGCAATGAGTCTGTTCGTTGCGCAACAAAGCGCCTTTACTCCCAAATAAATGTTCCCCAATACACGTTCGCCAATAATGTACACAACATATCTATTCGCTCCCGACGAGAGAAAACCAAGCCTATGAGTTATCCAACGTTTGAATTACTGCGCAGCCAAACT
>NZ_JBRFPI010000265.1:0-6446 GCF_053579595.1 Cellvibrio sp. | reverse complement strand
TCAGCGGCGTCCACTTTGGTTACTACACCGGGAACTTCTTTGTAAGCAGCAAAGACTTCAGCGTTTGCCATCGCAGACAACGTTGACAGGCTGGCGAATGAAGCAATGGCAACAACTTTAGCTACGAATGATTTTGACATGATAAAACCCTCAGGAAGTAAGATTAATCAGAATGTTTAATTGCACCCACGGAATGATTATAGGCATGTCAGATTCTACTTTGTTACTTTTTGTTACGAATTTTAAGATTGTTTTCGCACAAAAACCGAAAAATCGATCATTTTTATTCATATATAGAATAATAAAGTATGTTTAAATCTCAATATGTTATTAAAAGCATTATTTTGGGTCATTTTCCAGAAAAAGTGTTACCGAGTGTAATCTTTTGGTGTTTTTGCTTGTTCCATATTGGTGCCTAGATGGACAACGTTGTCTATTGGTGTGTCATTTTGGTGAGCAATAAAAAACCCGCTAACTCAGCAGAATTAGCGGGTTTTGTTTTTTGCCTCGTTTAGCGCGAAAGACGCACAGGTAATTACTGGTTAAACAGGAATTCCATCAGCGCATTTTGTGCATGCATGCGGTTTTCGGCTTCTTCCCAGACAACTGCATCGGGTGCATCGAGGATTTCTGCTGAAACTTCTTTGCCGCGATAGGCGGGCAGGCAGTGCATAAAAAGTGCATCGGCTTTAGCGAGGCTCATCAGCTCTTTATTGACCTGGTAGCCACTGAAGATTTTCTCGCGCTGCTTCTTTTCATCTTCCTGGCCCATGGAGGCCCATGTGTCGGTGACAACCAAGTCGGCACCGGCGACTGCTGCGCGCGGATCGTTGGTCAGTGTGACACGATGCTGATAGGGTGTGACGAACTCATCTTCCGGCTCAAAACCCTTGGGGGTGGCAATGCGCAATTCAAAGTCACAGAGTTCAGCGGCTTGAATATAGGTATTGCACATGTTGTTGCCGTCGCCAACCCAGGCTACGGTTTTACCCGCAAGCGAACCGCGTTTTTCAACGTAGGTTTGGATGTCAGCGAGTAACTGGCAGGGGTGATATTCGTCGGTCAGTCCGTTGATCACGGGAACACGTGAATACTCGGCAAAACGCTCGACGGTATCGTGGCCAAAAGTGCGGATCATCACCATATCCACCATGCTGGCGATACAGCGCGCGGCGTCTTCAATCGGCTCGCCGCGACCTAATTGTGAATCCTTGGTGGACAGGAAAATCGCATGGCCACCCAGCTTGGCTACCCCAGACTCAAAAGAGACGCGGGTGCGGGTGGAGTTTTTCTCAAAAATCATCGCCAATACTTTGTTGTTAAACGGCTCAGGGGCGGTGCCCTGGCGCAGCATGGCTTTGAGTTCGATGGCGCGCGCAATTATCTGTTGCAGTTCGGCGCGGTTAATATCGGCGAGGGTTAGAAAATGTCTCGGTGCCTTTGGGGGAACCATAATCATTGCTCTTTTATTGCAGCGCGCGCCTTATGCGCGCGCCTATTTAAAACTCATTCACTAATTGGTTAAAACTCGTTTACCAGTTGTACCACTTTGCTGACCAGCTCATCGGCTTCGGCGTCGGTGAGGATAAACGTCGGCAGCAGACGGATTGTATTTACTGCGGTGACGTTAATCAGGATTCCCAAATCACGGCCTTTTTGAACTAGGTCAGGCGCTGGCGCATTGAGTTCGATACCAATCATCAAGCCTTTGCCGCGGATATCAACCACTTTGGGGTTGCCCGCCAGTGCGGTTTTGAAATCGGCCAGCAGCTTGTCGCCCAACACTTTTACGCGGGCAATCAGGTTGGATGATTGCAGGGTTTCGATCACTGCAATGCCTGCGCTGCAGGCGAGTGGGTTGCCGCCAAACGTAGTGCCGTGGTTGCCCGGTTGCAGCACTTCGGCCGCTTTACCGCGCGCGAGGCAGGCGCCCATGGGCATACCGTTGCCCAAGCCTTTGGCAGTGGTGACCACATCGGGCAGCAGGCCGTTGTGTTGATAGGCGAAGTAGGTGCCGGTACGCCCGTTGCCGGTTTGGATTTCATCCAGCATTAACAACAGCTCGTGTTGATCGGCGATAGCGCGCAGTTGATTCAGGTAATCCGCTGCAGGAACCCGCACACCGCCTTCACCTTGTACGGGTTCAACCAGAATCGCGACTATGTTGTTGTGTTCAGCGATGGCGGATTTTACTGCCGCAACATCGTCGTAAGGCACACGGATAAACCCTTCAACCAATGGCTCAAAACCGATTTGCACCTTGGCGTTGCCGGTAGCGCTCAGTGTTGCCAGAGTCCGGCCATGGAAACTGTTGGCCATGACAATAATTGAAGGGTTCTTCACGCCTTTGTCGTTGCCGTATTTGCGCGCGATCTTGATCGCCGCTTCATTGGCTTCAGCGCCGGAGTTGGAGAAAAACACCTTCTCCATGCCCGAAACCTGGATCAGCAGATCAGCCAAACGCTGCTGCTGTGGGATATTGTATAAATTGGAGACGTGCAACAGGGTCGCCGCTTGCTCGGACAGGGCTTTGGTTAATGCCGGGTGTGCATGGCCAAGGCCGCACACGGCGATCCCGCTAATTGCATCCAGATAGGATTTGCCACTGTCATCCCATACTCGGCTGCCCTCGCCCTTGGTGAGGGTCAGGGTTCTGGTGCCGTAAGTATTCATGAGCGTGGACATGGTCTTCTCCAAAAAAACAACGCCTTGGCGTTAGTAATAAATAGGTAGTGCGTGAAAAAAACAACTCGCCAAAGCCAGTCAGTGACGGGCCAGCGGATGATTGATCAGGGGGACGCTTTATCAGAGCTTTTTTCGCTACACCGGCACTTGCTACCGATGGGACACAGTTGCAATCAACTTGTACGCGGCAAAAACAGGCGGCAAATATATAAGTTATTGCGATTATTGGCAAATTTGGGCAGGTTTTGCACCTATCAAGCCGCTCGTTACGAGGAACTGAACCCGTGGCCCTGTACAAATTCCTTGGCAAAGATAATGTCGTTTTGCAAGTGGAAACCCGTATCGGGTGGCTGGATAAAAAAACCTTCAAACAAACGCACGCCCTGCATCCATAAACTGGAGAGGTTGTGCGAGTTTTCAATTTGGGTGGCGACGACTTTAATGCCGCGTCCGGTCGCGGAGGCAATAAGTCGCTCCAACAGTTTGGGATTGGCCCCTTCACTGGTGAGTCTGGGTGAGAGGCGCAAGTAGTTGAGCGCCAAGTCGTCCACCATCGTCAGTATTTGTTCACTTTCACCAGCGCGAGTGACGCAGATACCGCAGCGGATATCGCGCAGTGCCTTGGCGATTTCTCGAGCTTGATGGAAGTGATTGAGTATCCAGTTCTCCTCCAACATAAACACCAGTCGCTCTTCCCCGCGCAGGCGGGACGAGCGCAATACATTGGCGGCAAAGGAAAAGAAGCTGCTCTGCTGCAGGGTTTCCTCGGCCAGATGGATAAACAAAGTCGCTTGTTCGCGGGTTTGGCTGTTGGTAGCAATTGCGCTGACCGCCTGTTGCAATACCCAGCGGTCCAGCTCCAATCGCTTGCCTGGTTGGGTGATGCGACTGAGGAACTGCCCGGCGGCTATAGGTTCACCATCTTCACCGCGCAGGCGGGTGAGTACGGAAAAATGCTCAATCTGTGCGTCTTCCAGGCTGATGATAGGTTGGAAGGCGAGGCTCAGGTCACGGCTGAAGACAACATGGGAAAAGTCCGGCAGGTTCTTATCGCTCACCGCAGTTGCGCTACTTGAGGTTGCACCGCTGATGTTTGCTTCAAACGCCTGCTCAGCGCGCAAAAGTGCGTTGTTGGCGGTGCCGAGCGCTGAGCTTAGTGGCGCTATGCCCAGTTTGATCTGCAGACTTAGGGATTTGCCTTTGATGATGTAAGGTTGGCTGCTCAAATGTTTGGTGAATTGCTCTCCGCGCTGACGATGGAACTCAGGGCTGCGTTTGCCTGCCAGAACACAGGCGACCATATGGGATAGGTCTATCCATTGCTCGTCGCTGCCGACAGTTTCGCTTAAGCGACGACAAAACTGGTCATGTAAGTCTATTAGCTCGATTTGGCCGAGTTGTTGGGTAAGTTCTGTTAACTTGTCGATACTGAAATAGTAGAGGGCGCTATTCTGATTACCCAAATTGTTGTTGTGCAGTTCCTCTTCCAGTGCGGCAAAAAAATAGCTGCGATTAATTTGCTGCGGTTGCTGGGCATTGCGGGTTACGCGCGCGACCCTGTTCTTGAGGGCCGAGGTGTCCGCCAGCGCCTGTTCACATACGCTGATTAGCTCAGTAACTTCAAAGGGCTTTGTGAGCAGGGCATTCACGCCCAGTGCTTTGATACTTTTATGCAGGTTTGTATCGGTATCGGCAGTGACAAAAATAATTGGCAACAATAGAAATTCCGGATCTTGCCGCAACAGCACTGCCAGCTCCATGCCGTTGATGTCGGGCATGTGCATATCCAGTATCACCAGATCGGGTTTGAATTTGGCGGCGCGCTGCAAGCTGTGCAGCGGCTGGTTGACGCAGAGCACTTCCATGCCTGCATAGCGCAAAATTTCTGCCTGCAGGTTGGTCATAGCCGGGTCGTCGTCAACAATCATTACCCGCTGGGTTTTGGTGTGCTGGGTGATGATTTGAACCAACTTCTCAACCAGAAAATGGAAGTCGAGCGGTTTGATGAGATAGTCGCTGCTGCCCGCTCGCAGGGCGCGCAATTTGGCATTTACGTCAGTGCGGCCGGACATCAGGATGATGGGCGTGTCCTGGGTGAGCAATGCCTTGATTTGATGCAAATTGCCCAGCGCCTGCAAGCCTGAGCGCTCGAAGTCCGGATCCATCAAGATCGCGGCGGGTGAATCCAGATAGAGCCGCTGCATGCAAGCTTGCGGATTGTCAAAATACTCCACTACAAATCCGGCTTTGCGCAGATAGGCGTTGCAGAGCGCAGCCAGCACCCGGTCCGGGTCTACTAAAAAAATCGTTTTACCCAGCGCTTCCGGATAGCTGCTGGGATCAATAGCGGAGGGGAGCGGATCCTGGCGCGCCGTGCCATTGGCGGTGGCAGCCATTATCTGACTGAGCTGGCGGATATGGTCTTCCAGTTGTGCGTATTCCAAGCCGCCAAAACTACGCCCCAGTTCATTCAGGTCGGTGATGAAGTTTTCCAGTAGCTGTGCGGAGTGGCGCAACTCGGGAAAACCAAAACTGGTGCCGGCCTCTATAAGTTTGTGCGCAAATTGTTGCAGCGTGGTGATGCCTTGCTCGCTCCAATTAAGATGGCGCAAATGGCTCCAGATTTCTTCCAGGCGACGCGCCCGCTCGGGCAAGCTTGCTGCAAACTGCTGGCGCAGCCGTTCAAGCTGGTTGCGAAATTCTTGTGGCATAGAATCATCCTGATGTTCACTTCTTGAGTATAGAAGCTGTTCACCAAAGCGCAGCTTATGTCGCGATTGATGTAAATATTCGTTTTACCTAATGAGACTTTGTTATGTTTTTTGCAGAATAGCTCCTCTTTTGGCGCAGCAGTCTGCGCGCATTTTTATCATCCTGGACAATTATGAATTATTCGTACGCACCCATGTATTCGCTAATGGCAGGGACATTATTCCTGCTGCAGCCAAATATACTGCTCGCGCAAGCAGCGCCGGAATTGTTGGAAACCTTGATTGTATCGGGCGAGCGCAGTGAAACTTCTGTGGTAAGCCAACGTATTTTGATAAAAACGGCGGCTGATTTTTCTGCTGGCGCGCGGCTCGATCCCGCTGAATTGCTACAAATCATTCCCGGTGTGCAGGTGGATTCGCGTACTAACTACGCGCAGGATACCCGCATTAGCCTGCGTGGTTTCGGCGCGCGCTCCGCTTTTGGCGTGCGCGGCATTGATTTGCAAGTCGATGGTATTCCCATGTCCACACCCGATGGACAGGGGCAATTAGCCAGCGTGATGCTCGACAATATCGCCAGTGCGCAAGTATTGCGCGGGCCAGTTGCCGCGCTCTATGGCAATGGTGCAGGCGGTGTGATTGGCCTGCAAACTGAAGTGCCGGAAGCGAGTCGCATTAGCGCAGGATTAATCGCAGGTGATCCTGGTCTCACACGACAAACACTGAATGGAGAATGGCGCAGTGAAAATCTGGCCATGCGCGCGCAATTTGCCAATACCGATATTGATGGCGAGCGCCCGCATTCCAGCGCTGAGCGACAACAAGCTGGTGTGCAATTGTTTTACACCACAGAAAATAATCTTGATGTGATTGTTAAGCACGATTACAGCGATGATCCGCTGCTGCAAGATCCACTCGGTTTAACCCCTGCACAATGGCGCAATGATCCTTGGCAATTAAATCCCGCTGCAGAAACTTACGACACGCGCAAAACAATTGCGCATCAACAAACCTCTATCAGTCTACGCGACAACACCGGTGCAACACGCT